>NZ_JAUBTL010000007.1:0-177948 GCF_036702475.1 Microcoleus sp. D2_18a_B4 | reverse complement strand
GACTAATGACTAATGACTAATGACTAATGACTAATGACTAATGACTAATGACTAATGACTAATGACTAATGACTAATCATAAAATTGCTGTAATTGTGCTTGCAGGCGGTCAAAGTTCGCGGATGGGTAGGGATAAAGCTCTACTGGAAATAGAGGGGAAATCCCTATTGCAGCGGGCGTTGGAAGTTGCCGCAGTTGTAACCCCTGAAGTTTATGTTCTGACTGCTTGGCCCGATCGCTATCGATCGACCTTAAGCGAAACATCCCAATTTCTGGTAGAGTACAATCCGGGCTCCGGGCCCTTGGTGGCATTGACTCAGGGATTGAAAGAAATAGCCGCCGAGTGGATTTTACTGTTAGCTTGCGATTTGCCTTTGTTGGATGCCCAGATTATCCAGAAGTGGGCGAGTCAGTTAACAGAATTTCCCCCATCAACTTTAGCAGTTGTGCCTTATCAAAATTCGCGCTGGGAGCCTTTGTGCGGCTTCTATCGCCAACAATCTCTGCCCAGCTTGCAAAGTTTTATTGACAAAGGGGGACGTTCCTTTCAAGTGTGGTTAAATCAAATCCCTGCAATCCCTCTACCTGTGAGGGAACGAGAAGCAGTAATGTTATCCAATTGCAATACATTAGAAGAGTTTGAGCAATTAAAAGGTAAAATGGTTAACGGTTGACAGTTGACAGTTGACAGTTGACAGTTGACAGTTGACAGTTGACAGTTAACTGACTAATGACTACTGACTAATGACTAATGACTAATGACTACTGACTACTGACTACTGACTACTGACTACTGACTAATTACTAATTACTAATTACTAATGATTAACCAATATTGGTTGCTCGATCGCGATATAACTTTCCTCAATCACGGCTCTTTTGGGGCTTGTCCGATTCCCGTACTGGAAGCGCAAACCATTTTTCGAGAACAACTGGAAAGAGAACCATTGCGCTTTTTACTGCGGGAATTTGAACCATTGTTGGATAATGCGAGAAATCAATTAGCAGCATTTCTCGGTGCGGCTGAGGAGGACTTGGCTTTTGTGCCGAATGCCACGACGGGAGTAAATGCTGTTTTGCGATCGCTCTGTTTTTCTCCCGGCGACGAATTGCTAACTACAAATCAGGAATACAACGCTTGCCGCAACACACTTAATTTTGTAGCCGAGCGTACAGGCGCTAAAGTAATAGTAGCAGAAGTCCCCTTTCCCATTGAGTCACCAGAACAAATTATTGAAGCAATAATTAAGTGCGTTTCACCGCAAACAAAGTTAGCTTTATTAGACCACGTTGTGAGCCAAACAGGTTTAATCTTTCCCATCAAACAGTTAGTGGGCGAGTTAGCTAACAGTGGCGTGGATGTATTGGTAGACGGAGCTCATGCGCCGGGAATGGTAGCGCTGAATTTAGATGAAATTGGCGCGGCTTACTATACGGGAAATTGCCACAAGTGGCTGTGCGCGCCGAAAGGTGCGGGCTTTTTATACGTGCGACGCGACAAGCAAGATACCATTCGGCCAACTACAATCAGTCACGGTGCTAACTCGCCGCGCGCTGATAAATCACGCTTTCAATTAGAATTTGACTGGATGGGAACAGTCGATCCTAGCCCCTATTTGTGCGTGCCTGTGGCTATTGATTTTATGGGTTCTTTGTTGAGTGGCGGCTGGCCGGAATTGAGGGCAAAGAATCATGCTTTAGCATTGGCAGGGAGAAAAATATTGGCTGACAAATTAGATTTGCCGCTGCCTTGTCCTGATGAAATGGTGGGTTCGATGGCAGTTGTCCCTCTGGCAGACGGCCAGTCTGATGTGGTTGCAAAGGGAGGAATTCCACCTTTGCAAGAGGCGCTGTGGGAGATTTTTAAAATTGAAGTTCCGGTGATTCCTTGGCCGGATGCTAGTAAGCAGTTGGTGAGGATTTCGGCTCAGTTATATAATACTTTGCCACAGTATCAATATTTAGCTAAGGCGCTGGTTGAGCTGACGAGAATTTGAGCTGGATTTTCCCGAAAACAAACATAACACCCAACTACAAACCTTTAAATGTTTGTAGTTAGGGTGTCCGTCCTCATAGTTTGGGTGAATAAAAACTATTCGTCATTACTACAAAGGTAATAATGGTTATAAAACTAGGCACAATTAAAAGAAAAAATCCTGCAATGAATCACCCTTAAGCGTCTTTGATTTGGCTACCATTTACCGAAACTAAAAAAAATAAAAAAACAGCTCTAAAGCCCGAAATGCCTAGACTTCACCAATCCGCCCAACCCAAACAAAGTTTGTAAATAACCCGCAAAATTTCCTAAGTTAAAACAGGGTTGTCAAATCGGATAGTGAACAATTTCCGCGCAACAGAATATAATGCAATACGCTTGGATTAAAACTGTTTATTCCTCGGAGATTCCTTGCAGCATCCCCCTGGTTGTTGGGGAGTAGGGGTTGACTTTGAGCAAGTTCTTGTTCCCCCCTTTTTAAGGGGGGTTAGGGGGGATCGGCCTTAACTAAACGGTATTAGAATATAATGTATCAACAGTTGCATTTTTGCAGACAAAACAAAGGAAATAAAAAGAGGCGAATACCATGTCCAATGCCATGATGGTAATTTACCCCTATCGCGAACAGTACACCTGGGTTTTTGACGACGAGCGAGTCGGACTTGTCCGAGAACCTTTTGTTCAGGGCGTCCCCGAAATGATTAACACGCTTGTCGCAGACATTCCCAATGCCGCTCAAGGTTTCCGACTTTTATTTTCAGCCAATCCATTTCCCGGATATCAAGCAGAAATGCTGTGGTTGAAAGCAGAATACGGCGGTAACTGGTATCGGTGGGAATCGAAAAATCTCGAAGGCTGGCTGTGTCCGGCTATGTTGAAATACTTTCCCGAAGCACCGCCCAAGTTTTACTGCAAAGCTGAAAAACTGCAATAACCAACAGCAAGTCAATGAAAAACTTGTCAATTTTTAAAAGAGACTTTGTTACACCCGTCGATCAAACATCTCGAAAAAAGCCTAAATTCTTCCTCTATATAGTGGGGCTATTTTTCTTAGTTTTCACAGCCGCCATCTCGGCAACATTGGGGGCAATTACTGCCCTGTTAGCTCCCGTGGAACCGCCAATTATCAATAGAGTATTAGAGGCGACTGGCTTTGACTATCTATCCTCCAACCGCTCAGGATACCGCCTATCGCGGCCAGTTAATATCTTGATGTTGGGAATTGACCGCGTGCCGGAAGCTGCAGCCAATGGCCCTAAGATATTTAACGGTCGCAGCGATACAATACTCTTATTTCACCTCGATCCTAGAGATAAATCTATTAGTTTGCTTTCAGTTCCACGAGATACTAAAGTCGAAGTTCCCGGAATTGCCTTCAGCAAAATTAGCGAAGCCAATGCTAGAGGAGGAGCAGCTTTGGCGACGCGATTGGTTAGCAGTATGCTGAACAATACGAAAATTGAACGATACGTGCGAGTCAGCAGCAGTGCGTTTCGGGAATTAGTCGATTTGTTAGGCGGAGTTGAGGTATTTGTACCTCGCGCGATGTCCTATACAGATACCGCCCAAAAGTTAAAAATAAACTTAGGCCAGGGATGGCAAACTCTCAACGGAGAACAAGCAGAACAATTTGCTCGATTTCGCAACGACGGTTTAGGAGATATCGGCCGCATTCAACGGCAGCAATCTTTAATTCAAGCTATTCGCGATCGCCTCGCAAGTCCATCAGTATTGGTGCGCTTGCCACAAATTGTTCGATTGATGCAAAAATATGTGGATACAAACCTAAATTATGAGGAAATATTGACGCTAGCCAATTTCGGTTTGCAATTGGAGCGAGATAACTTTAAAATGGTAATGTTGCCGGGACGTTCGAGTTCAGAAAAAGGGGATTTGAGGAGTTATTGGATTGTAGATGCGATCGGGCGCGATCGCATTATGACACAATACTTGAACCAGAGCGTGCCGGATTTTGAACAAGGACGAATTCGCAATCCCAGCGACTCCCTGTTGCCCAAAAACCTCAAAATAGCTGTCCAAAATGCTTCTAGCAAACCGACAACCGCAAAAACCGTTGCTGAATTTCTCAGAAAAAAGGGCTTTTTTAATGTATCTGTAGTGCAGGATTCGCCCCAGAAGCAGCGTCAAAGTCAAATTATTGTTCAGCAAGGAGATTTAGAGGCAGCGAATTTACTGCGAAAAGAGTTAGGCGGCGGTAAAATTGAAGCATCTTCTACCGGTGAAATCAATTCTGACTTGACGCTTCGCGTCGGTGAAGATTGGGTAAAGCGATTTTAATTAGTCATGAGTCATTAGTCATTAGTCATTAGTCATTAGTCATTAGTCATTAGTCATTAGTCATTAGTCAACAGTTAACAGTCAACAGTCAACAGTCAACTATGCCCAATTCCCCATTCCCATCATCATGAAAAGTGTTTTCCGAATCTTCCTGAGCCTGGTTTTAAGTTTAGTGTTGGCTGTTGGGTGGGTGCTGCTGAGTGCTACTCCGGCATTTGCCCTGCCGAAAACAAGTATTAATTACACAAATATTAATTTGTCCGATCGCGATTTTTCCAACTCGGATTTAGCGGGAGGAACATTTGTCGCTGCTGAAATGCGGGGAACAAATTTTCAAGGTGCTGATTTAACTAATGCGATTTTGACTAAGGGAGTTTTGCTGAATGCCAACTTGTCAGGTGCCAACCTCTCCGGTGCTTTGGCAGATAGAGTTACATTCGACGGCGCTAATTTGATGAATGCTAATTTTACCGAGGCAATTATGACTCGAACTCGGTTTTTTGAGGCTGCAATTTCCGGCGCTGATTTTACTGACGCGATTATCGACGCTTATCAAGTGAGTATCCTGTGCGAGAAAGCAGATGGTGTCAATCCCGTGACGGGAGTTTCTACCCGCGAAAGTTTGGGATGTCCGTAGAAATTCACATTTACAGGAATTACGCAAAAATTGGTTTTACGCGCTACTTATAGCGGTTAAATTTATAGCGGTAAGGCGCGCAGGGCGCACCCTACATATAGATGTTCTGAGTAACTTCTGTTCTTCCTTCTTCCTTCTTCCTTCTTCCTTCTTCCTTCTTCCTTCTGCTGTATTGGCTCTATCGAGCGCTACAAATGTCTGTGCTGGCAGTACCAACTACCACATCGGAATTCAACAGCAAATCTAAATCGGTGTCGGGATTAACAGCATACAAATCGACTTTATCTCGGCCCAAAAATACTCCGATCAAAGTCCCGATTCCCGCACCGCCGAGCACCTCTTCAGTCGCGATCGCCCGATCGCCCGTAACACCTGCAATCGCCGCCGCTGCTGCTGCACCCAACGCCGTATTCTTAACCAGATTGCCAACATTAACGCCCTTGGTAACAGTTTCTTTCCTAGTAATCAGTTGCGAAGTGGCATTGAGAGGCACTCTGCTGCCGTTGAGTATACTTAATTCTTGAGCCACAAACTGAACGCCCGAAGCAGTCGATCGCAATTCGCCACTAATTTTCGAGCCTTCGGGTATCAGCACTTGACCATTATTACCCGTGATATCCGAAGCTACAGTCAGCGTAATTGGAGACTTGTCATTAGGGCCGAGCAAAATCTTGCCTTTTGCATACTCGATGGGGATAGTCACCCCCCTGGGAATTTGCACAGCAACAGATTCGCTAACATCAATCTTAGCAATGTAAGGAGAATTAATTGCTCTTGCTTGATTGGTACTCACTAATGTTTGATAGATAAAAGCAGCTACTTCAGCTCGTGTTGCTGACTTGTTCGGCTTGAGAGATTTAGGATTGGGATAGCTGACAACTAACTGTTTTTCAGTAGCAGCAGCAACGCTTTTGACAGCATAACTTTGAATCTCACCCGCATCATTATAGTAGCTGAGAACATCTTGAAAATCGCACGTAGGCTCATAGCCCATTCCGTTATTTAAAGCGACTACAACTTGAACGCGAGGAATCTGCTGTGTCGGCCTGAAAACATTGCCGGGATAGCCAGACATCCATCCCATTTCGTAAGCTTCGGCGATCGCCCCGCTTGCCCAAAAATTAGATGGAACATCGGCAAACCTTACAGCAGCGCGGGTTTTTGCCTTTTTCACCGAACGCACCATTGCCGCGAATTCAGCCCGCGTTACCGGTGCATCCGGGCGAAAACTGCCATCGGGAAATCCTTTGATAATGCCTCTTTCGGACAAATCTTGGATAAAGTCTTTTGCCCAGTAGTTATTATTAACATCCGAAAAAGCTGTCTGAGCAAAAGCAGGCGCGGGAGCTAGCATCGGCGCTGCGGTTCCGGCAACTGTTCCCAGTGTTAATAAAACAGATGTACCGGATTTAATGCGATGTAATACAGACATTTTTCATTCTCCAATTTACACAAGCTTTTTATTGAGGAGAACTAAGCTTTTGATAGGCTGATTGATTCCTGCCCAACTTGCTTTTTCCCTCAGTTATGTAATCATTATTGAATAATTTTACTTATGGTGCGGGGAAGATACGGTCTTTTAAAATAAATATTTTTATGGTGATTGGGTAATTTTAAAATGCTTAAATTCCTTAAAATCCTTATGTTGCTTATCTCCCTTATCTACCTTGTGTCTGCAATTAACAGGATTTAGAGACAAAGCGGTTTGAGAAGAACTGCGAGTTCCCTTGACATTAGCTCGCCCACATGAGAATATTAGCTCTAGAGACACATCGCATCCACTAGAAAACAAAAATATGAGTGCAGACGAACATATCTTGCAATTACCTCATATAAGTTTAAAGAGCAGAACACTACTGCCGGAAGAATCTGGAATATACTACGTTGTAGATGAAAACTCCATAATTTGGTACATCGGAAAAGCAAAGAATCTTCGTACCCGGTGGACAGGTGATAGTCACCACAGACTATATCAACTACAAAAGCAACGAAAACAACAGTTTACTATCTACTACGAATTATTGCCGGAATCGCTACTTGATATTATCGAACAGCAGCGGATTGAGCAGTACAGCCCGCAGTTGAATGGAACTAAAGTCAAGGCTAAGAAATTAGCTCCCACAGAGAGATTATTACGGGAAACGTTATTTAGCCTAGCCCCTTACAGTTTTGTATTAGGTGTAGAATCCGCCCGAAAAGAAGACCTTAAATTTATCGAAACTTCTATCTATTGGCAAGATAATTGGAGAGTAAAAAAGGCTGTTTTGCCTCTGACTGTAATACATATTTGCATAAATCTCAGTGAATTAGGCTACAACTGGAACTCAGAAATGCGTTTCCTGAGAAGGATTTTTAGAAAGCGCAGTAATTATTATACTAATTGGGAATTTGCTTATACTTATAAAGGTAAACCCATTTATGAATTAGCCGTGAGAAGATTGTTGGTTAATGGGTTAATTATAGAAGTATATGGAATCGAGCGAGAAGCATTACAATACATTCAAGGGTACGATTTGACTCAAGTGGCAAATGTAGAGGTTAGGGCTGTTGATGAAGCTTCTTTAGCCATCCTAAAAAATAAGTGTTTGCTTGGGATTGGAGGGATATCTTTGGCTAAAGATAACCAAGATGACCTATATGAGAGACTTTCCCGCAAGGCTATAGAACGAATATATCCTTATAAACAAGATTTGGTTAAATTACTTTTTAATGAAGAGATAGATTTTAGTAAAAAGCAAGTATTACCAACCAACACAACAACTGTCCGGGATAGTAATACAGGTATGCTTGTAAGGTTAGCTAATCTTGCTAATAAGAAGCAATATCTCGTGGCATTGTTAACGGAACGTGGTATTGACTTAAATCGTTATGAGGTAAATAAGTATTTAGAGTGCATACCAAAAGATGATAATTACATAGACAGTAGTAGAGATAAAAGAATGATGATATTTGTTAAGCCATTCTTTTGCGATTTAAAAGAACCAATAGGAAAGACAGATGTCAAGTCTGGAGTTTTTCCTATAAGCAACAGCATATACGGTGCAAAAGGGAGGACAACTCAAGGTGCTCAGCATAAAATTTACAAAGAAGTTTATTTGCAAACCACAGTAGATAGAGTCTTTTGGTTGCTGCTAGAAGCCTACTTGTCTGACTTTGCTAAAGTAAAGCTCAACGAAGAAGAAGGATATATAGAAAAAGTGTATGTATCGCCGAGAAGATTTATCACACCCGCTACAGTAACTGTCACTTTAAATGGAAAATGGAAAGCAGATATTCCGTTTGGTTCTAAAGATAACATGTCATACGATGAGAGTGTAGACACGATCGCCAGTCTCTTACAGGCAAGCGGAATACCTAAGCTTAAGTTCTCATTCACAGTAGAGTCTATACGCACATAACTGTTTGTAAAAGAAAGAGTTGTGGTAAACTGCGTCAGGTTTGACATTCTCAATCACCACGAAAAGTAGGATTATGACGAACAGTTTGTTCCCTGGTTCGTCAGTTGTGAGATTGTTAGTTTGTAACGAAAATAATGCGCTGATGACGCACCCTACTTCATTGTCTAATGACTAATACTTGCGATCGGCTCCCAACTTGTGACATCTTCAAATAAAGATTGATAGCCCGCTGCATTGGGATGAAGCCCATCTGCAATCAAGCGCGATCGCCACCAATCACTGCCCCGATTTACCCATTTATCAAAAATATCTAAATAGGGAATTCCCCGCAACTCACAAGCTAATTTCGTTGCTTCTTTATACCGATATTGGTCAGCATGACTGTAATACAAACAATCTTGAAAAGGCATTTTACTTTCATCCACCGGCACCATCCCGACAAATATCACCGGACAAAGTTGTTGGGACAGGTTTAACAAATGATCCAAAACAGTTTTAAAATGTTCAAACTCAGTGTAGCTGCGCCCGGTAGGCGACTGCACTCTCGCCGCATCGTTGAGGCCGACGGAAAGAATAATCGCATCCGGGACGCGGTTTCTGAGCTCGCCACGGTGGCGAAACTCGTTTTCGAGCCGCTGGGAGACTTGATAAGCCCGATCGCCCCGAACGCCCAAATTGTATAAAACGTGTCCTGCACTCTCCGGTAACATCCACTGGCGCCGCAATCTTTCTACCCAACCCCCGCCTACACCGTCGCCGAAACCGTAGATTAAGCTGTCGCCGAAAGCAACCAATTTGAGGGGATGAGAATTTCCCCGATGCAAGTGACCAAAGGAATAGGCTGTTGCTACCTGCATAAGCAATGATACTCAGTTAATAAATTATGAATCTTGACATAGTGAATTACCCGACGTTCATCTGAGTACAGATAGAACGCGGGCTTCCCAATTCAACCGCAACAGCCTCTACAGTAGTAGACTTGCGTCCATACCGTTTTGGTCTTACATTGCGTCCAAGGGCAGTAGCGCTGATTCCCAACGCCAAAATCCGTAAGCCTTCATTTCTGATATTGATCGCCGCATTCACATCTCGGTCATGTCGCTGATTGCAACGAGGGCAATCAAACGAGCGGACACAGAGATCCATCTTTGGGATTTGTAGCAGCGTATTTGAGCAAAGGTGAGAAGAGGGAAAAAACCTGCCTATTTCTAGATAAGTCTTGCCGTCAAACTCTGCTTTGTATTTGAGCATGGTGCAAAACATTCCCCAACCTGCATCACTAATTGCTTTGGCAAGATTATGATTTTTGACCATGTTTTTCACTGCTAGATTTTCCACCACGATAACTTGGTTTTCGTTAACTATCTTACGGGACAGCTTGTGGAGGAAATCCGAGCGCACTCTCGAAATTTTAGAATGCACTTTTGCCACAGCAATACGAGCTTTACGCCGCTTGTTCGTGGTCTTATCCTTTTTGCGAGATAGCTTTCGCTGTTTGCGTTTTAAGTTAAGCTCATGCTTTTTAAGATGCCGTGGGTTTTGGTATTTTGAGCCATCCGAAGTGACGGCAAAATCAATCAGCCCCAAGTCAAGCCCAATCGTCTTGCCTTCACTACTGGGTTCTGGCGAGTCAAGACCATCCTCGACCAATAGCGAAGCATAATAGCGACCATCAGGCATCCTCGACACCGTAACAGTCCTCAACTTTCCTTCTATGTCTCGATGAACCTTAGCTTTTACCGTTCCTAAGTAACCTGGGAATTTAATTTCGCCTTGGCTCAATAGTTTGACATTTGCGGGATATTGAAGGGATTGCCGACCATGGCGATTTTTGAAAGATGGATAACCAGTACGTCCGTCAAAAAAGTTAATGAACGCTTGAGATAGATTGAGCACAGATTGCTGAAGACATTGTGAATAGCAAGTTTTTAGCCATTCGTGTTCAGCTTTCCAGAACGGGATCTGCTTTTTCATATCAAGAGCAGACAAACCTTTACCCGTCTCTTTGTAAGCTATTGACATAGACGCAAGTGACTGATTCCAGACCCAACGCGCACACCCAAAAGCTTGAGCCAAATGAGCTTGCTGTGCATTTGTGGGGTAAAGTCTGACCTTGACTGCTTTTAACATTCCATTATGTTAACAGGGTTTACAGAACATGATAAATAATAGGGTGGTGGCAGAGATTATTTGCAAAGTCGGCGGGGCATCGAACCCCTTGACTAGGACAGCGAACATCCCGTCGCTCAAGGTCGTACCATGTTTGGCGCGGGGCTTCCCGCGACTAAGCTAAACTAGAATGTAACATTACATAAAGTAGGTAGTCTCATGGCTAATAAGCGTCCACCCTTCGATTCTACTCAGCTAACCCGTCGCGCGGAAGAGTTGATTAACGGTGCATCCAACCGCTATCGGATTACGGTGCAGGTGGCGAACCGCGCCAAACGCCGTCGCTATGAAGATTTTGACAATATGGACGACCATCAAATGAAACCTGTAATGCGGGCGATATTTGAGATGTCGGACGAACTGACTCAGCCGGAAATTATCGGAGACAAGTACTAGACTTTGGGAGTTTTGGGTTTTGAGTGGTGAATTGCCAGCAATTTTTGTCAACTCAAAACTCACAACTTTTTCAAACTAGACTTGGGCGCGCGGGACGAGAAACCCGGTTTATTCCTAGCTACCTCGTTAAGAAACCTCTGATTTTTCTAAGAAACCGGGTTGATGAGCGTAAATCCTAAAATTATAAACTAGGAAATCTCCTGGCGGCTAAGTTTAGGAAATTATTCTATTTTTGAAATTCTTGTCAAAACCGTGAATAGATTAAAGCAGGGCTTAAGTTTTCTGTTTGTTACTTTGAGTGTAGCGATTTTCACGCTTTTGAGTTGGGTATTGGAATCCGGGGAACTGAGTATGTCGGCTTTGGAACCTTCGCTGCTGCGGAGTTCTGAGTCGGCGTCTGTACAGCGGGTTTCTCAACAATCTGCGCCGCCGCAAGTGAGGGTGCAAGATGCGTGGAAATTGGTGTACGAAAAATTGCCGGATTTCCCGATCGAAAATAACTACATTTCCAAGGAAACTGGAAAAGTCGATCCTACCAATACTTTAGTGGGGCGGTTGATTCGATATCACGTATTTGTCAAAGGACGGCCCCCCAATTACCGCTTTGATTGGAAGTTGAGTTTAGCTGACTATTTGGGCGCGACTCCCGATTATTTGGTGGAAAGCGTTTATCCGGGAAAGGACGTTTTGCGCTCAAATCCAATGGAACAGGATCGCGCTGCTATTCAAAGTTTAAATAGAGCACAGCGGGATGCTTTGGTTCAAGCTTTGGTTGATGTCTTTACCGAGACTTCCGGGCGTGGGCGCACACCGGCGGGGGAAAAACCACAAGGGCGATCGAATTCCCCGGAGATACCGCAGCCGCAGCCGGGAGATGCGAAGTTGCTGGCACCTTAATACTCAGGAATACAGAAACCGGGTTTTTTACGGAAATATTGCTGTTGACCCTTTAACACAGCTAAAAAACCCGGTTTCTTCCGTTTCGTATTTATGGGTAAGTCCTACTAATCTAAAATCCAAAATCTAAAATCTAAAATCCCTCAATGGTGGAACGTGTAATTAAAACGGGTGTTGGGTGGCGTTTGGGATGGAACCCAGAGGCCCAGGAGTTTAAGGGTTTGGTGGCTGGCGACGGTTGGGCGATCGAACTCACGGAGGCTGAGTTGAACGATTTTTGCCGATTGTTGGGGCAATTAGCAGGCACAATGAGTCACATGGCCTCTGAGTTAATGGACGAGGAAAAAATCGCCATTGAAGCCGAAAGCGACTTGCTGTGGGTGCAGGTGGAAGGCTATCCCGAAGCTTACAGCGTGCAGTTGATATTGAATGCTGGCAGGAGGTGCGAGGGTTTTTGGCCGGCGGCTGCGGTTCCGAGTTTGGTGCAGGCTGCAAAAGTTTTAAAAGTTTTTTGACTTTTTTGGGAATTCTATGCTAAGCTGTTAAAGCTGTCGGGGCGTAGCGCAGCTTGGTAGCGCACTACTTTGGGGTAGTAGGGGTCGTGGGTTCAAATCCCGCCGCTCCGATAGATGGAATCCTTATACACTAAGGATTCCATTATTTTTGGGAGATTTCGCAGCATATTGTCATTCCCAATAAGGGGTGACAATATCTGACATACTCCGACATAAAGTGCGATAAATCTGCGATCTGCCAAAAGGCTCAGTAAATATAGAAGTTTTCAAGCCACTTTGCCGTCACAAGTAATTTTTGAACATTAATCTTGAGGCGCTCGAAATGGTTACTCACAATATTTTAGTTGACATCTCTGAATAATTATGATGCCGACTTCCTACAGCTACGTATAGATTTGTGGATTAGCTGTAACAAAATATAGCAGTCCAAGCTGCATATAAAGCCAATTGAAGGTTTGTTAGGATTAAAACTTGTTGGTGAAGTCCCGCTAGCATGAAAAAGCGATCGCCACCCTCCAAATACAGCGATCGCATAATATCAAGAGAATCCTTACCCCTAAGCCTCTTCTTTTAACCCATCTTCTAACAACATCCGCACTCTGATCCACTTTCTTGCGCCTTGTCTTTGCTGTCAACATCGACAGTTTACGGTGCAGAGTTTCGGACATATCCACGGTAAACCTGACCGTCGCTTCTTTATCTGGTGCTTGGAGTTTGCTCATCAGGCTAGGCTCCTCTGATTGAATGGGAACTGTTTCGGGTGCCGATGCTTCCGGCTGAGGTGGTGTTGCCGTGGGCAATGCAGCTTCCACTGGTGGTGGTGTGGGTGATATTTTCGCTCTTAGTGATGCTGTGGGTGTTGTTGCGAGCGATACAACGAATGGTGCTTGCACACCGGTTTTTATGTGTGTTAGCTTATTACGTAGAAGGGCATATGTGTCAACGATTACCGTCCGTCGTTGTTCGAGGATGAGGAGCGGTTGAATGCTTCTAATTCGGGGTCGGTGGTTGTTCCGGTTAAGGCATCCACTCCCGCAAAACGGAAAGCTTCAACAAAATGTACTTCTGAGAGTTTTCCAGTTTAAAGTTTTCGGACGTTAACTGACTCGGCGGGAAGTCCCCCGCTATAGATGTACTCATCTTAGCGGCGGGATGAAAGCCAAGGATATTTTTTGCCGGGAAGAGTTTGTGGTCGGGACGCCCCAAAGAGAGAACAAGCAGGACAGGCAAGAAATATCCAATCTCTTAGATATCAACACGGAATTACAACAAATAGAATTTGTGCTAAAATAACAGCATGAAAAACGTTGTCAAGGTCAGAATTTATCCAACCGTCGAACAGAAGCAAGTGCTATTACAAGCATTTGGTTGTGCAAGATGGTACTGGAATAATTCGCTGAACGCAACGAACGAACTCTACAAAGAGACGGGTAAAGGCTTATCTCAGATTGGGATGAACAGCCGTTTACCAGCACTCAAGAAAGAATATGAATGGCTGGGTGAAACCTACAGTCAAGTGCTGCAAAGTGTTTCCCTGAACCTGTCAAGAGCGTTTATCAACTTCTTTGAGGGACGAGCATCATTTCCGAAATTCAAATCTAAGCACGATAAACAATCGATTCAGTACCCGCAAAAAGTCCAGATTGTGGATGATGGTCATCTGAAGTTTCCCGGTAAACTAGGCGTTGTTTCTGCCAAGATTCACCGCAAGTTTGAAGGGAAAATTAAAACCGTCACGGTCAGCATGAATCACGCGGGAAAGTATTATGCTTCCCTGCTGTTCGATGATGGACTGCCTGATGTTGAAATTAGTTCACAGGGAAAAGCGGTTGGTATCGATGTCGGACTTACCCATTTTGCAATCACGTCTGACGGCTCTAAGTTTGACAACCCTAAGCCCTTGAAAAAACGAGCTAAGAACCTCAAGCGCAAGCAACAGAAGCTATCTCGCAAGCAGAAGGGGTCTAATCGTCGAAAGAAAGCCCGTCGCATCGTAGCGCGGGTGCATGAAAGAATTGCAAATTCTCGTAAAGACTTCCAGCACAAACTTTCTCGCAAACTGGTGAACGAAAACCAAGTCATCGTTGTTGAGAATCTGGCAGTCAAGAATATGGTGAAGAATCACTGTTTAGCCAAAGCAATCAGTGATTGCGGTTGGTCAGAGTTCACCAGACAACTGAAATACAAGGCGGAAAGAGACGGCAAAACCTACCTAGAAATTGGGCGTTTTTTTTCATCGAGTAAGACTTGTCACGTTTGCCTTAATCAAGTGGGTAGCCTGTCTCTCGAAGTGCGTAGCTGGACTTGTTCCAGTTGCAATACAAAGCATGACAGAGATGTGAATGCGGCTATCAACATTCGAGATGAAGGCTTGCGAGTATTAGCGTTAGGAACTAGCGCTACTGCCAATGGACGGGATGTAAGACCAAAGGCTGGAAGGAATCTTCCGTGTTATCGGCTGTTCCGGTTGAAGTTGGAAGCCCACACCATACTGCGTAGCGGTTGGTGTAGGTAGTTCACTAACAAATTTATCGACAATCGCTAAAAACCGAGTCTAGCCTAAATTGCGTCGGGTTTCAGTTAGTTTCGACAAGCTGACGATGCCGGCTCCTTTGCAACGTAGAGAACTTTGGATTTACTGAAGGTTTTTCCTAATATTGTAGTCATCTATTGGGCGATGGCTAATGCCGTATTGCCCGACTGATGGGGTTTTTGCTTGGATGCGATCGACCACTTGGGGAAAGTTCCGCACTAAAAGTTGAGACTATTTCAACTTGGTGACTGCTTTCGGGAAAGCAACGCTTACGCATCACACCAGGAAGCATACGCGATCTCGCTTTCTATTTAGCTACCCTTAAACAACGAAACTCTACCTTACATCTTGCACCAGTCGAATAATCTCACATTCCATCTGCCCTGCTTGACAACAGGGGTGAAAACCCAAAGTTAATTTCTGGCTTCTCTGACTGAGGTGAAACTTCCTAATTGGTGCATTGTCTTACTTAGAGGCATCCAGCACATCCATGAATTTTCAATTCAAAGCACGTTTGAAGAGCCAGAAGAACTCACCAAAATTGGTGATGCCGTTAATTAACCAACATTGGTTGGTGCGGATCGTCCTGCGCTCTATTTCCTACTTCCGCCAAGATTTATGGCTGATAGTCACGCTCTTGCTTTTAATCGGGGCCTCGGTGCTTTTGAACCTTCTCAACGCCTGGCCGATCGCGATTCTAGTCGATACGGTTTTGTCACCAACTCCAAAATCCAACTGGATTCATACACTGTTTCTTGCCCCGTTCGGTGAGGGTACACTGAACCGAATTTTCGGAATGGCGTTCGTCGCGATGATTATTAGAATCCTGAGCGATACCGTCCTCATGCTCCGTAGGATGTTGAACTACCGCATCCAGTACAACGGAACCTTGCGGGTTCGTACCGAACTCTACGATAAAATGCAGGCGCACAGTCTCGGCTGGCACGGCTCCCGATCGCAGGGTGACGCCATCTATCGGTTGAGCTACGACAGCCTCGGCCCCTGGGGGGTAATCGATACGCTCATCGGGTCCACGGCCGCATCGGTGACGCTGACGGCGATGATCTGGATCATGCTGTCGCGCCACGTCCTTCTTACCGTGTTTGCGCTTTCGTTCACTCCGCTTCTAATACTGGCGAATTGGTACTTCGAGGGAAGGATTAGAAGTCGAGCCCTGGAGTCTAAGCAGACCGATGCGGTGATGACCTCAACCATGCAGCAAGCTATAGAATTGATCGGGCTAATCCAGTCATTCGGTCGAGAAGCAACGGAGTCGCGGCGCTTCGGGCAGGCGGTCGAACGCAGCGTCAAGGCCTCCATGCGGCTCAATTGGCAAGAAAACCTCTATCCGCTAGCGGTTCAGGTAGTCTTTGCCCTGGGAAGCGGGGTAATCTTAGGCTACGGCGGATACCTAGTTTATCGCGACCAGTTCTTGCGTCCGGTGCCCGGCGGCGTGACCATCGGCGATCTGCTCGTATTCATGGCGTACCTGGGGCAGTTCTGGGACCCGATAGGTTGGGTGTTGGGGTTCACGACCAAGATCCAGACGTTTGTAGCTTCATGCGATCGCGTCTTTACGGTTCTTGACGAGCCGCCCGCCATCAAAGACGCGCCTGACGCGCCATCGCTTCCCGTCTATCCCCGCACACTAGCATTTGCCGACGTGAGCTTTGAGTACAACGCTGGGCAACCCGTTTTACGGAATATCAGCGCTAGTATCGAGCCTGGTCAGATGGTGGCGTTTTTGGGCGCTAGCGGGACGGGAAAGAGTACGCTGCTCAATCTTTTGCCGCGGTTCTACGACCCGACATCGGGCAGCGTCCTTCTCGACGGCTTTGACCTCCGCACCCTTAAGATTGCCGATGTCCGCAAACACATGGCGCTCGTCTCGCAAGGCAGCCCGCTTTTCCCCGGAACGATCTCCGAGAATATCGCCTACGGTCGCCCGGATGCGAGGCTCTCCGATATCCGGGAGGCGGCGGTTGAATCTGGGGCAGCCGAGTTCATCGAAACCTTGCCGGATCAGTATGATACCTCGATCGCTGAGGGCGGTCAAAACCTATCGGGGGGACAGCGACAGCGCCTAGCTATCGCGCGAGCGCTCGTCACTAAGGCTCCCATACTCATCCTCGATGAACCCACGAATGCGCTGGACTTGAAGCACGAGCAGTGGGTCATAGAGACTCTGCAACGTCTGCGCCGCAAGAGAACCATCATCTTGGTCACGCACCGACTGACAACTGCGGTAGACTGCGATCTGATTTTTGTGATGCAGTCGGGCGAGATTGTTGAATCTGGTACTCACGCCGAACTCCTTACGCAGCAGGGGTTCTATTACCGAATGTTTGGCTACGACCCAGTACAATCAATAGGGTTTACTGATAAACCCTGCATAGAGTAGGAGTTTGAAGCAGAATATGCTGAAAACTTCCCCGATCGAAATGGGAGCCCCTGCAAAATCTTTAAGCTGAGTAAAGAAAAAAAGAAGCAAGCCGCATCTGATGAGAGGATTAGAAATGCAATTGAGGGCAAATTTGGGGCTTGCGTAAACGAAGATTCGATCTGAATTTGGTCAGGGCAAAACTTGACAATACCTCGCTCTCCAGCCCTTGCGATTACTTTTTTAGTAATGAAACTTTCTACCGGGTGGCGCCGGGTTTTTTGTTGGTTTTTATGCCGTTCGGGGAAAACAATGCCTGTTTTTGGGTAAGCTAATCCGCATTTAAATTGCATAGTAAAATAAATTTTTCCTCTTGTGGGGTGGGCATCCTGCCCGCCCTCAACATACAAATTAAATGCACAACAGCTTAGAACATAATCTACAGTTATGTTTTACTAAAATTGAAGCAGGAAAAACTCATATTTAACGTTGGTTGAATATATCGATCGCTCTTGTTATTGATTTGCGATCGCTTATTCAGCAAGCCCCCATTAGAGGCATCGGCCCAGAAACCAGAATCAATCTCTGCTTCCGAACAGTCTATAGCTGTATCCTCAAATTCAAAGGCTTTGCGATCGCTTCGCGACCCTCACAATGAAATTAATCATAAAAAAAATGGCGTTTGTACTTGACAAACGCCATTTTATAGAGTTACGAACGCGGCGTCTTATCTTGTTTAAACGACGCTAACAATTCGCGAATTTGGTCGGCCGCAATCTCGCGCCCGCCCAAACCAAAAGCTAGAGCAATACCAACTGCGATCGCCCCAAGCAGCAGCCCGAAAGCCAAATTCACAATATCGCTGCCAATGCCCATCTGTTGCAGCGCCAAGGCCGAAACAAAGGCAATAATCGCAATCCGAGCCGTTTGACCCAAAAGCCGCGCTTGACGAGTTCCAGAACTGGCAATCAAACTAAACGCCAGATTCGCCAAATACAAGCCGATCGCAAATACCACCAAACCGGCCAGCACCCTACCTGCAACGAGGACAATACCGCTAACAATCGCCGTCAGCGCTGGAATTTGCAGCACGTCGGTAGCCGCCACCACTGCAAACAGCATGATGCCCACCTGCACCACAATGCCGACCAACTCAGAAGGCGTGCGGGCCGGAAGTTCCGGTTCCTGAAGAATCGTTGCCTCCGGATCGATCGAACTTGGCGGTAGCCTCAGCGACTGTTTCGGTGGCTGCACCCCCAACCAAGAAAAGACATTGTTAAAGCCAATTCCCGTCAGGATATTAGTAACCAAATCGCCTACCCAGCGCCCCAAAAGGTAAGCAAGCGCCAGAATCAGGGCTGCCGTGAAGATTTTGGGAACCGCGCCCAAAATGTCGTTGAGCATCGCGACTGCAGGCTGCGAAATCGCTTGAATTTCCAAAGCGTTGAGAGCTGCGATCGCCGTTGGAATCAAAATCAAAACATAGACGATCGTCCCGGCAATCCACGACAGCGATTGTCCGCCAGAAGTCCGCGAAATTCCAAACCGAGCGCCCAAACCGTCCGCCCCAGCAGCAGCCAACAGATTCGTGACAATCCGCCGCACCACCATAGCCAGTAGCCAGCCCACAAACCCAATCAGCACAGCTTCCAGAATTTTCGGAATTGCCGCCAGAATTTGGTTGAGTAAATTATTAACCGGCAGCAGAGCCTGCTGCATTTCCAGTGAGTCGAGAATCAGCGGCAAAAACAGCAGAAAAATGAACCAGTACAGCGCATTCGCCACAGTATCGCTCAGCAGCAAAGGGCGCTCAGTGGGCGCTGCGCCCACCTCCTGATTCAAGCGCTCGTCTACGTTAAAAGTCCGCATCACGCGCGATACGGCCATTTTGGCGACTGTCGCCAACACCCAAGCAATCCCCAACCAAATTAAGGCGCCGGCTAACTTCGGCAAGAAACCGGTAATTTGATTGAGAAAAGTATTGAGCGGTTGCGAGACAGCCGTTAGATTCAGGCGATCGAAAAAGGCAATTAGGAAAAAGATAAAAATGATCCAGAACACCGCTGTGGAAATCCATTTTTCCAATTGCGGGGTTTCAGCTCCTTCCGGGCGGCCGGTAATCCAAGCCGCCAGCCGATTGTCGATCGTCGTCTTCTTGAGCAATCCCCCGACTATAGATGAGACGACGGCTGATACTATCAAGCCAACTAGCAGGATACCGACGGCCCAGAGGAGATTTTCAATGTTTGAGCCCTGAAAGAGATTGTTAATTCCGCGTTCGGCCTGTGCCAGCGGATTTGCGGGCTGGGCCTGTGCCAAAAGGCGATCGGACAAACCCGCTATTGGGCCCGATATGGGTCTAGTTATTTCTTGCCAAGTTTCATTCATTTTTTTCTCAGGTTAACGTCACATTTGACAAGGAGAAGACGAAACTTTAATAATAGTTCCAAAAAATCTAGACATCGCCTAAATTTAATGTTTGTACACTTTTAATGTACTGGGTTAACTACAAAACCCTCTAGCGAATTTGGGATCAACCCATCTCCGACTGCTTTGGGGCCAATATTCAAAGAACCCTTGACATCGGCATTTATGAAGCGTCCAGTTTGGGTTCTGAACAATCCTCTTTTTACCCTACTGCCAATGTAGTCGGAATGTTGTTGAATTGGTTCCAAATCCCAAGCTGAACATTTGGATGTGTAACTCTCCTCAACTAACACAACTTTAATTCCCGCAAGTTGTCCTTTGTACTGCAACATTTGCACGAATCGGCGATGGGGAATACAGGCAAAATTTTGATTATTAACCTTACCAGTATTAATCCCATCTTGAAAATCATGGTTCCAGCCTATCGCTAGCAAGCCCCTTTGATGATTAACGAGTTCTTTAATAATTGCGGAACTCGTCGTGTGGAGGTAGTAATCCACTTTACAGTTAGGCTTGTGCCACAATGGGGCAAGTTTTTTACTGTTTTTTTGCGCTGCGGGCAGCAATGATTTCAATGCCGATGAAACTTGATTACAGTATTGGTTTGTTGACTTAACAGCCCGTCCATCCAAGATTGTCGGTACTAACCCAGGAACATTGTAGGTTAATGTTGCCAGATTGTTTAATCCTAAATCTATGGCAGCTACTGTCTGATTAACTTGTAAAGGCTGTTCTAACTTTTCATAGAGCACCTCGACAACATAACAACCTACTTTGGGAACAATCCGGATTTCCAGAATCGAGGTGACTTTTGATGGCAACCAAATATTAGTCCCCGATGGACGAGCATATCCTTTTTTTAAGGCTTTTTTGCTGACTGCTTGACAATTAAATACAACTACATAGGGCCCGTCCTCTCTTTTTCGCTCTCTTGAACCTTTGTAATGAGGGATTTTCCGGGCGGTTTTAAATTTAGTTGGGTCTTCCTGATAGTTTCGCACCGCCAGATAGTAGCTAGTCCATGCTTTGAGGACTAAGCCGATCGTGCTTTGTGCTACCTTTGCGGGCAGTGCTTTGTAATCAGGACTTATTTTGAGGGTGCGATCGACAGCCTGAGCATTTGTTTGTTGGCTGGCGAAAAAGTTTTGACGGTAGATGTAGTTAGCGCTCTTGTAAAGATTTTTGCACAGCCAAGACAGTCGATCGCCTTCTCGATAAAACCTATGATTTGGTTTAATGATGTGCCTTTCGACTAACTCCATAATCAGTATATATACTTTATTTGAAGATGATACACTGTATTTATGAGTGTGTCAATCTTTTAATTTCTGGAAAAATTGACGTTACAAGTAAATAAAGGACTATCAAGTAAGCAAAGTTTTGTAATACCCTCGTTGTTGCAGGTTCTCATGTCAATTCGTCAAGTTTTCGAGCAATCCATTGAAATTCAGGCTGCTGCTACTCTGGTGGAGCGCTGTATAGTCGATCGTACTTTAATGCACAAGTGGCTCAATCCCCTGCTACGTTGCGAACCCCAGGGCGAATGGGATACTGCTGTAGGAAGTCGCAGCTTATTTATCATAAAAATTCCCGTTT
This sequence comes from Microcoleus sp. D2_18a_B4, assembly GCF_036702475.1. NCBI lineage: Bacteria > Bacillati > Cyanobacteriota > Cyanophyceae > Oscillatoriales > Microcoleaceae > Microcoleus > Microcoleus sp. D2_18a_B4. The sequence continues at coordinate 156,706 of NZ_JAUBTL010000007.1, read as the reverse complement.
TGCAACCCTCTTTAGAGAGTGTTGTATTGGAGCGACAACCAGGTTTAATTGTTTGGGGGTTTGACGGATTTTTCAAAGGATGCGATCGTTGGGAATGCCAGCCGCAAATCCAAGGAACTCTCTTGATTAACCGCTTTGAATTTCAAATTCCCAATCGTTTAATTAGATTTGGTTTCAATCGCTTTGCCGCCCCTTGGACGGAAAAAGATATGAAAGACCAACTCCGCCGACTCAAGCGGGTAGCCGAGCAACTATCTCAAAGAATGGGTAAGGGGTAAGGGATCATGGGTAATGGGAAACGGGAGCATCTCAATGAAAGCAGCAAAGCTCGAAATTGGAATTAGGAGTCAGGAGTCAGGAGCCAGGAGAAAAGAGTCAGAAGGAAGAAGAAAGAAGTGTTTTTGCAAATATGAGATGCTCCCTGGGAAACTTTTACCCTCGCGTAGCCTAATAATTGGTAATTGGTCATCAGTAATTGGTAATAGCTGAAAGCTAGAGCTAATAGGAAAAAAAGCACCAATTCCCAATTCCCAATTCCCAATTCCCAATTCCCAATTCCCAATTCCCAATTCCCTCCAACTTCAGTTATTTATTTCGCACTTCCTGATGGACTGGGCTGACAAATCATTTGTCGGGCCGAATTCACCGCTTGGCCGGCGGTATTTTGCAAAGCCGGGGAATTCTGATACATAGCTTGCAAATTTTGCAAGTCTTTAATCACTCGTTGGTAAATAGCTATAGCTTGATTCCCGTCAACTTCTAAGGCAGCAGGGCTGTAATTTTGCATCACTTCAATCAGCGATATTTTGCCATCTTTGGAAGCTGCGACTAAAGCATCGCGCAGTGCGGGCGCGCTTTGAAGACGAGTGGCCGGCGTATAAGCAACCTCGCCCAATTGTTTGAAAACAATTTCCCCAAAATAAGTATTTGCCAGCCCCGCTACTAATTGGGAATCTAAAGGGACTTCTTGCGTTAATATTTGGCGCACCGACTCGGGAGTTTGTTTCGCAAGACTCAGAACGCTTTGCAGTTGAGATGATGGTTTGCCGGTTTGTGCAAAGCTTTGCAAGTCGCTCATCGGTAATGTTACGTCAACAGCACCGTATTTTACGGTGACATTATCTAATGCCAAGGCTTTGCCGCTGCTTAGGAATACTGCACTTGTTCCCAACAAAAGCGCCAAACCAAATGATAAAGACTTTGACATTCTTTTGGTTAAATTGGCTGACAGCGGTTGCATTCCGTTGAGATAACCTTGTTGAAACTGAAAGTTCATGAGTTTGTGCCTCTTTACGTCAAAATACTTTTTCGATCGCTCGTCATTGCGGGTATCAGTGCAGGTATCAGTGCGGGTATCAGTCGGGAAAGTGGACTCGGAAGTTCGGTAAATGACCTATGATTTTACAGTCATGTCAAGCAAATTTAACCTATCAAAAGATAGGTATTAATTGAAAATTCATATGTTATAATTAGCTGTTTGACAATTTTAGATACCTTTGCAAAAATTATAAAAGCGAAATTTGGTCGTCGGTCAGCAGTTTATTGAGTCTCACTTTTATGTCTTATAGTGTGCTGTGCGACATATACCAAATTTAACTACCAGCCGGGAAGTCCCGGGCGTATATTTAGAGGGGATTAATCAGAGCGCGGAACCCCGTAGCCCGAATAAATTACGCCCGCGTGATGAAAGGCTCGTCGGGTGTAGGGACCCAAAGCGACAATTATTCTTTTATACCCCTTCATGATCGGGAAATACTCTGATACTATATTAGCAAGTGGGGGTGGAACTACCTCACTATAAAAAGCATGAGAAAAAAAAGGAAAAAGAAGCCTGCAGTCTAACTGTACTCAGTTGACCGTCAGGTTTGTTCACGTTCACAGATCCCGATCGAGCCGATCGACCAATTGGCGAATTCTAGCAGCATCAGGAGCATTAGGAGCATTTCTCAGGTATAGTTCCAAATCGTGGCGCGCTTCGACCAAGCGTCCCAGTTGATAATAGAGAATTCCGCGATCGCGCCGTTCCCCCAGCGCATCGGGAAACAGCAGCAAAATCCGTTCGATCGCCAAGAGCACCCTCGAAGCATCTCGCTGTTGCAAGTAAATGGCCTTCAGATTTCCCAGCATTCGCCCCAAAAAATGCCGGCGACTTACCGGGGCGAGAAAAGCCGGCTGCAACTCCATAGGTTGACCATAAATTTGAGAAAGTCGGGCTTGACAATCTTCAGGAAATAATATCTCGCCGCCGTTAAACGCATCAACAAAAATGCCAGCATCTTCAAAATCCGGTCTAATTAAAAAATGTCCCGGCATCCCAATTCCCACCATCGGAAACTCAATCCGCTTAGCAACCTCCAAATAAACCAAAGATAAAGAGATCGGAATACCAGTACGCCGATCGATAACTTCATTCAAAAAGCTATTGCGGGGGTCATAATAATCAGCATCATTGCCCGCAAACTGCAACTCCCCGTATAAATAGCCGTTAATAGTTTGAATTATCCGCAGCGGATAATTCTGTGCCGGCAGGCGATCGCGCACTTCATCGGCGATCGTGTCGAGAGCGTTTAGATACTCCTCTGGCTCTAAATTTGGGTATTCTTCCAAAGCCATGTAAAGGGCAGCTTTCGCCAGGTCGATCGAGCCATCGGGCTGATTTATTTCTTGATAAAAGAGTTGTCGGGCGATCGGAAAATCCATATTTATTGATTTATTTTTAATTTACTTATTGGACTAATATCATGAACAGGCAAGATGCCTGTTCCACAACAAAGATTATTCGGGTAAATCGGCATTTTTTTGTAGTATAATTAACCTTTTTTATGGTAAAATAGATACTTTTTCTTGTAGAACAGGCATCTTGCCTGTTGCAGCTTTTTGTAGTACAATGAAACTTTTTATGCTGGTAATAGAGGCATTTTTTCTTGTGGAACAGGCATCTTGCCTGTTGCCCAAAAGATATTAAAAACACTGCATTATTTAAATTTTAATATATTCTAAGTTGTTTTATCTAAATCAGCCCCTATTTTTAATAAAGCTTCACGATATTTTTTGCGATCGAGCCAGATTGAGGTGAACGCCCTCGAATGTCAAATCAACTTTCAAATCCCGTGACTTTTACCAATCACCCAACTGCGGCGAAAAATCCGAGCCAGAGTCGATTCTTCCAAAGCAAAATAGATAGGGCGGCCATGAGGACAAGTGCGCGGATTACGAGTTTGCTGCCATTCATCCAACAAATTTTGCATTTGGGAAAGACTCAAAGGAGTACCGTTTCGCATAGCACTACGGCAAGCAGTCGCAACTTGAGCCGCTTGTAAATCTGCGACTTTACTGAGTTCAAAAAGCGCATCCGCACAGTCATCTCGATCGGCTAACAATTCAGGAACTTCGCGGGCAGCCCATAGCTGTTCGCCAAAACTTTCTACTTCCAAACCCAAGCGGGATAAATTCTCAATTTGTAGTGCCGATAATTGACTGAGAATAACTGGTTTTTCTAGACATTTTAGCTGCCAAGCCGCGCACAATTGCTCGTACAAAACGCGCTCGTGAGCGATGTGTTGTTCCACCAACCACATTCCGCTGGAATGTTCTGCAACAATGTAAGTATTGTGAACTTGAGCGATCGCCCTCAATTCCATCAATCCTATTTGATTAGCTTTTTCCTGTTCGTCGCCTTCATCATTCTGCCTAGCCGAAATTCCGACACTGTAAGCACTTTTTTGTTCCGATGCCTTCAGCAATTTTCCCACTCGATCGGGAATTGGGGCAGGCGGCAAAACTTCATCGTTCAAATGTAAAGCACGAGAAATTGCCGCGCTAACTTGTGCTTGCCAAAAACTCGGATCATGCAGATAAATTTCAACCTTAGCCGGGTGGCGGTTCCAGTCGATTTCCGAGGGAGAGATTTGCAGGTGAACAAAACACACCGGATAGCGATCGCGCGGACAAGTGCGGGCAAAGGCGCTGAGAATAGTTTGCTCTAATTCGGGCGATCGCACAACACGCCGATTTACCCCAACTTTCACCCAATCCGGCCGCCTGCGGTGACAGCGATCGGGCAAACCAATTACTAATTCTAAAAACTGGGAATTGGGAATTGGGCATGGGGCATTGGGCATTGGGCATTGGGCATCGGGAATTGGGCATGGGTAACTCGGCTGTGTTTTTGACAAAAACAATTGCGTGTGTGCGAAATAATCTGGCGATTTATTCCTTTCAGGAAATGAAGGCAAATTTACTTTTAAATACTGCAAATCATTCAAGCGAATTCCCCGCACGAATTGAGGTAAAAGTTGTTCCGCTGTGCTACCAGGAGTTACGTGCAAACAAGGCGTAGTTCCTTGACGCAACTGCCAATTAACGTGCGGGTGACAAATAGCAATTTGCTGAAGGGTTAATTGGATCGATCGCATTTGCTGTGCCGGCGACAAAAAACTGCGGCGCACAGGCCAATTGCCAAACAAATTATCAACAGTCACCACCGTACCAGGAGCGATCGCCGCTGTTTCCAGCTCCACAGCAACGCCTGCGTTATTGTAAACCACCCGCCAGCCCGATCGAGCATTTTCCATTCCCCCCTTGTTAAAGGATGATTTGGCGGGGTTTGACGCCGACTCTGGATTTTCCGAAAAATCCCCCAATCCCAAATCATTCGATCGGCTCAAAACCTCCAAACAGCCCAACTGAGCTAAACTGTGCAAAGCTTCCCCACGAAATCCCAAAGTATCAATTTTGTAAAGGTCAGCTTCCGTGGTAATTTTGCTCGTACTGTGAGGCGAAGCCGCCTGGCGCAAATTTTCCAGATCCATTCCTGTACCATTATCTGCAACTTGCACCCGCCACTGTTCGGGCCAGACAGAAACAACGATGCGAGTTGCGCCAGCATCCAGAGAATTTTCAACTAATTCTCGTACCGCTGCGGCGATCGAGTCAATCACTTCGCCGGCGGCAATTAAATTGATAACTTCTGTGGGTAAGGTTTGAATAGTAACTGGCATCTGATTTTTAGCATTTCGTTAATTCAATTCTACTTGATTCTGCAAGTCGCTACACCGTATTAGGACATACGCTCTTAAACCCGGTTTATTATAAAAACATTGTTTGATAACAAGATATCTACTTATCAACCAAGTCTCTGAGGCTTAGTGAGAAAGTCCTAAGTATATATCTTCCTAGGGAGCATCTCATCTTTGTAAAAACACTTCTTCTGGCTCCTTCCTTCTTCCTTCTGACTCTTTTCTCCTGGCTCCTGACTCCTGACTCCTAACTCCAATTTCTAGCTGGGCTGCTTTCATTGAGATGCTCCCTATTCCTACCTACTTAAATTTGATCTGCTAAAGCCTCAGTTTTCGGCAAGCGGATGTAAAAAGTTGTCCCTTTTCCGTCCTCCGACTCATAAGTAATTTGCCCTTTGTGAGCCTCAACCATCGACTTAACAATTGCCGTTCCCAACCCAGTACCAGTCCGTTTACCATAGGTCACAAACGGTTCAAATAACTTTTCCTTAATTGCCTGCGGAATGCCGGGGCCGTTATCGTAAATGCTAATTTCTGCCCACTCCTCACTTTGTGTCACCGCAATCTCCACCCGCCCCCCTCGTCCGCCAAAAGCCTCAACAGCATTCCCAACTAAATTTTGTAAAACGCGCAAAATCTTATTTTCATCCGCTTCCACTATCACTTCTGTCACCCGTACTACCAAATCTACTTTTGCTGCTTCAAAATAAACTCGGTTCAACTTTTGAAACTGCTGCAACGTCTGAATTAGATTAACTGGTTTTTTATTTAATACAGAATTGCCGCGCGAAAATTCTAACACTTCTTCAGCCATCCCCAACATTCGCTGAACCTGCAATTGAATAAGTTCGCACCACTCCTGAGTTTCCTCATCCGGGTGCATTTCTTTGAGCACTTCACTGGAGAGTTTAATTCCGGTAAAAGGACTTTTGAAATCGTGAATAATTGTACTCACCATTTCTCCTACCAATACCATTTTTTGTTTGTGTACCAACTGGCTAACATATTGATCCGTGGTATCCCGTAAATTTTTAGTAATGAAACTAAACATTTGCAGTACCGAACTGCCTTTAGCAAACTGGAGAGTTGTTATTAGTTCTTCACGGTCTATTTTGGCCAAAGTCGAGCCGGTAACTGCCACAGCTCTAGCACTGCGAGGCTCTCCGTCTAAAACTCCGAGTTCGCCAAAATAATCGTCTGGGTTAGCGACAGCAACAGTTTGATATTTATGATTTTCGATCCGCTTGCTAAACTCGACTTTACCTTCTAAAACTAGATATAAAAAATCTGCTGTTTCTCCTTCTTCAAAAACCAGCGTTTCCTCAGCAAAACTCTCCAAAACAGCTATTTGGCAAAGGTGAGCAGCTTGCTCTGGTTCAAAATAAGACATAAATCGATGAGAGGCCAGATCCATGTGAAAATACCTGAAGCTTAATTTAAACAGTTTCTTTCTTCTATTTTCGCCGATCGCCATCGGTGCGTTAATAAAATACAATACTGCTTTAATCTGGCTCTCTTTTCTAGCCTCCGAGGCTTTGACGCAAGGATTAGCGTCGGGATGCAGAGCCAGACTAGCATAGCAGCACCAGCAATCTCACCAAAATTCTCAGTTAATTGACTAAAATACATAAATTGTACTATTTTTGAGATGTGAACAAACCTGACGGTCAACTGAGTACAGTTAGACCGCAGGCTTCTTTTTCCTTTTTTGCAAAGGCTTTTTTGAGTGACGGAGTTCCCCCGCCACTTTCGTAACTTAGACCCATCTTTTTTATAAGTTTGGCTGAATTTTCATCTCGCTCCAAGGATTCTCCACACTGACAAGAATGCCACCGCTCTGATAATTCTTTCGGTACTTTGTTGAGGCAATTCCAGCAATGTTGAGAAGTTCCTCTTGGAGAGACAAACAAAATGCTTTTACCCAATTTCCAGGCGACATATTTTAGGACGCTGGCGAATTGCCCATGAGCAGCATCAAGCATGGATTTATTCAAGCCACTTTTAGCTGACTGACCGTTCGGCAAATAAACCAAATTACCATTTTCAACATCAGTCTTGGGCTTGGCACGTCTAGTTAAATTTTTGACACTCAAGTCTTCAACAACTAAAACCTCACATTTACCGAATAGCTCATGTGCAGTTTTAAACTGAAAATCTAATCTAGCTCTAGCTACAAACTGATGGAGTTGGGAAATCTTGTCCTTGATAACTTTCCAAGGCTTAGAACCCTTAACTCTATTAGCTAACTTCGCTTGAAGTCTTGCTAATTTCTGGGCCGACTTCCTTAAAAACCTAGGATTCTCAACCCTTTCGCCATTGGATAGGTAAACGTAATTGGTTATTCCCAAATCAATACCAACAGTATTTTCGACCGTCGGTTGAATTTCTGCAACCGTTACGGGAACTGTTTTATCTTCTAGCGTCAGGGAGATATACCACCCATCAGCTTCTCTGATAACTGTACCCGTCTTAACTTTGAATCCTGTTGGTATTGGACGGTGGAAAACCATAGGCACTTGACCTATTTTTGCGAGGCTAATACAAATCCTATCTTGCTCGTCCTTGACAATATCTAAATTATCTAGTTGAGGATAAGTGAAGGATTTGTAGTAGTGAAGCCCTTTGAATCTGGGCTGACCTCTACGATTGCCGTTTTTATCGGGCGTGGTGAAATTTGAAAAAGAAGTTTCAACTCGGTTGACGACATCTTGCAAAACCTGAGAATCCAACGCTTTGTAGTCAGGAAATAGTTTTTTTGTCTTTTTTAGGTCGGCAAGTTGTATCGTTTGCCACTGTACATATCCGCCTTCAATGTTCGAGAAAATATCACCTTTCTTGGTCAAAGGATTGCCTGACTCATCCTTTTTCCTGCCGTCCCTAGTTTGCACCCTAATCAAAGGAATATTTTGATAAATTTCCTCAATGGGGACTAGAGAAACAATCAATGGACAGGCGTTGATAGGTGTTCTCGTGGCTTCCCACCACCTAAATCTTTCACCGAGTCGGTAGTTGTACTGCCGGCGACATAGTTCTAGGTGAGCCACAATAGTTATTAGCTGGGCTTTTGTGGGTTTGAGGCGGTATTTGTAAGTGAGTTGCATTTTTTAACTTCTTTTTTTCGACCTACCTGAATGTACCATTTCTTTTGATTTAATGTTGAGAAAGTACATCAAAATTAAAGGTAGTCGCAATGTCTAACTGTCGGTTTCCGTACCTACACCCGACGCTTCTGGACATCACGCGGGCGTAATTTATTCGGGGTACTTCGCGCAGCGCTCAGATTAATCCCCTCTAAATATACCGAGGGACTTCCCGGCTGGTAGTTAAATGTCGATCGACCGAGTTTACAAAAATTAACGATCGCCCGATAAAACGATCGCAGCATTCTGCCCGCCAAAGCCAAAACTTAAACAAACCGCATTTCTGACAATAGCCGATCGCGCACAGCGAACAAAATCTAATTCAAACCCCGGTTTTTTCATTCCCACGCAAGGCGGCAACATCTGATATTTAATACTCATCAAACAAAAAGCCACGCCCAAAGCTCCCGAAGCTCCCAAAGTATGACCCGTCGCCCCCTTAGTCGAACTAACAGCAACTCCTGGGTGAAATAACTTCTCAATTAACAGTGCTTCGTGTCGGTCGTTTAACTCAGTTGCAGTACCGTGAGCATGAATAAAATCTATATCAATCGCCGCTAAATTGCTGCGTTTCAAACATTGATTTACCGCCGCGATCGCACTTTCCCCCCCCAGATCCGGCGCATTAGCATGACAAGCATCATTTGTCAAGCCTAAACCGGAAACTCGACCGTAAATTTTAGCACCACGACGCCTTGCCAACTCGGCCGATTCTAATACAAATAAAGCCCCGCCTTCACCGAGCACAAAGCCTTCCCGATTTTCATCAAAGGGATAGCACCCAGTGTTTGCCAAAGCACCCATCCGGCTAAATCCAGCCAGAGTAAGCGGTGTGATAGGCGCTTCCACAGCACCTGCGATCGCCCGCTGACACTCACCAGTGCGGATTAAATCAACAGCACGGGCGATCGACCAAATACCCGTCGCACAAGCAGCCATCGGCGCCAGCACCGGCCCCATTGAGCCAATTGCCCTCGCCGCCGCGATCGCCCCCATGTGAGGCAAAAAATTCACAAATTGAGAATTGGGCATTGGGCATTGGGCATTGGGCATTGAGAATTCTCTTTCCTCTTCCTTCTCCCCTCTTCCTTCTTCCTTCTTCCTTCTTCCCTCTTCCTTCTTCCTGACATCCGTTACATCCGTTACAGAATCCGTTGCCGAACTTCCTTCTTCCTTCTTCCCTCTTCCTTCCCTCGCCAACAGTTCCAAATTTGCCTGAAAACCTCGGCTAGAGCCAATAACAATCCCGCAATCAGGCAAAGGCAAAGTCAAATTAGCATCTTGCAAAGCATCTGCTAAAACCTGCCGAATTAAAGTTATTAAATCGGTCGGTTTTGTGCCAATTAAAGCCAAAGGTCGCCGTTCAAGTTCTATAAAAGGTTGATGTTGCCGAATTCCTGATTCCCCAGACAACAATCTTTTCCAGCTACAATCCAGAGTGCCTAAAGCAGAAACCAGGCCAATTCCCGTAATAACAACATCCACATCTGCCCTCAGATTCCCAAATTTTTAGTCATTAGTCATTAGTCATTAGTTATTAGTTATTAGTTAGTTATGATGGGAACAAATTATTAACTACTAACCAACGACCAACGACTGATATCGTTTCCGGTTGCATCGGAATCATAAAATCGAGTCAACCATCAACCGTCAACAATCAGTCAGTTTTTCTACTCCGACTCAACAGTCAACAGTCAACAGTCAACAGTCAACAATCATCTCCATTGTGCAACCGGAATTGATATGACTACTGACTACTGACTACTGACTACTGAACAGGCTTAAAATTTTCCAAACCCTGAGTAACAGTAGCCTTCTCAATGCGATCGCCCGCTTGAATCTTATCAACAACATCCATCCCTTGCTTCACGTACCCAAAAACCGCATAGCTACCGTCCAAAAACGGCACATCCGTCAAAGTAAAGTAAAACTGAGAAGAAGCCGAATCAGGACTTTGCGATCGAGCCATAGCCACAGCCCCGCGACTGTGCATCAACACGGGTTTCTCCTTAACCCCAGCTTCTTGTAGGGTCGCGCTGTAAGTCGGATTGGCAGCACCTTTAGCTTTAATTTCCAGAGGAATCCTGCGTTCTACAGTAGTTTTCGGGTCAATAAAACCACCAGTTCCCAGCCGCGCCGTAGGGAATTTAGGGTCTTTACCCTGGGGGTCGCCGCCCTGAACTACAAAAGGCTGAGGTTCCCGCACGACTCGGTGAAATACCAGCCCGTCGTAGACTCCTTTCTGAACCAAATCGACAAAATTGCCCGCAGTAATTGGCGCATTTGTGCCGTCGAGTTCGATCGTAATTGGAGCACCTTTAACCGTCATCACCACCGTTGCTTTTCCTTCCAAGCGTGGCAAATTGCTAAATTGCGAACTCGCCACTACAGCAGCAGGAGACGGAGAAGGAGACGGAGACAAAGAAATATTTTCACCCGACACCGGATTCGGTGTCGGAGTCGAGTTTGCCACAGGGGAACTACTGCATCCTCCGACAAACAACGCGCCAATTATTAAAAGTGAGAACAACCACCGCTGAATTTTGATTTGCATTTGCATTTGTATTTTCACTTTGAGTCAATTACGGACTTTGCAACTAAAGATTTTAATTCAATAGTCCGAACTGTTTTTAGTTCGTAGTCTAAAACCAGCGATTTTCCTTGGATAGCGAACTTGCTTTGGAGCCTTGAAACCCTTATTCTACGGTTTGCAATCAAAAACTTTCGCAAGTATGGTTAATTGATAGATTCCAAAATTGGTAACGGGCTTACTCGCCGATCAATCTTTTTCACTTACCAGGTAGGTAAGGTGCGCGGCCCGGCGCACCCTACGAGACATTACCAATCTCAGATATCAAATCGCCAATCGAAAATCCCTAAAGTCCTTCTAGGGGAACTTGCAAAAATCGAGCCAATTCGGCCGCTTGATTTTCCACTTCAGACAAAGCAATCGGCTGTCCGACTCTAGTCAGAGGAAACTGACGGCGGTCTTTGAGCTTAAGATAAATACTGCGGCGGGGATTGAGACCTTCTTTAATGTCCACCCGCACAGATTGCACGTCCGATGTCTTGCAAGTAAAATCAACTTTGCGGTTTTTGCCGGGAAATCCCCAGCGAAAGATCCGAATGTTACCAGTTTGTCGATCGAACTCGTTGTAACCGCCACCGACATCAAGGAGAATAGTCAGCCACAGGTATAGCGCCAACAGCACGCCGCAGACACCGTAGAAACTCATCGCAATGCCTTGGGGGATGAAAACAAGCTGAGTCGGGTCAGCAAAAGGCAGCAGGTTCACGTGCAAGTAGCTGGAAAGGCCCGACAGCAGGAAACCAGTCCCTCCAATGGTGACAATCGTCCCCCACCAGAAATTGCTGAAGCGGCGGGAGCCCACAACCTGGTAGCGCAGGACAGGATCGGTCGAGGTCGTTGTTTTTGCAGTCATAAAACTAAACAGCCTTAAAGCCAAATTTTAATTCAAGTAGCCCACCGAGCGTCACGGTTCGCTGGCGCGATCGCGATCGACCGATCGGCATTGTGTATCAACTCCTGCTAATTATGTTGAAAAATTATGAACTTCTAATATATAGTTATGTTAACTTTAATTAGAAACCTTGGTCTTTTAACAAGCAAAAGGATTTTACCCCAATGACAATCGCAGTCGGACGCGCCCAGACCGAAAGAGGCATATTTGATGTCCTCGACGACTGGCTCAAACGCGATCGCTTCGTCTTCGTAGGCTGGTCTGGCATCCTGCTATTCCCCTGCGCCTACCTAGCCATCGGTGGCTGGTTAACAGGCACCACCTTCGTCACATCTTGGTACACCCACGGTTTGGCAAGCTCCTACCTCGAAGGAGCCAACTTCCTTACCGTAGCAGTCTCCACCCCAGCCAACAGCCTCGGACACTCCCTGCTGTTCCTGTGGGGCCCCGAAGCACAGTGGGACTTCACCCGCTGGTTCCAACTCGGTGGGCTGTGGACATTCGTCGCCCTCCACGGCGCCTTCGCACTGATCGGCTTTTGCCTGCGTCAGATTGAAATCGCCCGTTTGGTCGGCATCCGTCCCTACAACGCCCTAGCATTCACCGGCCCCATTGCCGTGTTTGTGTCGGTGTTCCTGCTTTACCCCTTGGGTCAATCAGGCTGGTTCTTCGCCCCCAGTTTCGGCGTCGCAGCAATTTTCCGCTTTTTGTTATTCCTGCAAGGCTTCCACAACTGGACGCTCAACCCCTTCCACATGATGGGCGTTGCAGGCATCTTGGGCGGTGCGCTGTTGTGCGCCATCCACGGTGCAACCGTAGAAAACACCTTGTTTGAAGACGGCGAAGGCTCAAACACCTTCCGCGCCTTCAACCCAACTCAGTCAGAAGAAACCTACTCGATGGTTACAGCTAACCGCTTTTGGTCGCAAATCTTCGGAATTGCCTTCTCCAACAAGCGCTGGTTGCACTTCTTCATGCTGTTCGTACCTGTCACAGGCTTGTGGATGAGTTCCATTGGCATTGTCGGTTTAGCATTAAACCTGCGCGCCTATGACTTCGTATCACAAGAATTACGCGCTGCTGAAGATCCTGAGTTTGAAACGTTCTACACTAAGAACATTCTGCTTAACGAAGGCATTCGTGCTTGGATGGCTCCGACTGACCAACCCCACGAAAACTTCATCTTCCCTGAAGAAGTTCTGCCTCGCGGTAACGCACTTTAAAAAAATCAGGATTGGGATTTCAGATTAATTTAGTTTTTTTAAATTAATCTGAAATCCAAATCCCAATTCCCCGGCGCAGGTGCGGTACTCCCGTGTCCTACTGGGGAACAAAAAAACCCAAAATCCAAAATCTAAAATCGTTGGAGGTTCTACCGGGTGGTAACGCTCTCTAATTCCTACGCAAGCGGTCGCGACCAAGAATCCTCCGGGTTCGCTTGGTGGTCTGGCAACGCTCGTTTAATCAATCTCTCCGGCAAACTGCTGGGCGCACACGTCGCTCACTCTGGTTTGATCGTGTTCTGGGCCGGTGCAATGACTTTGTTTGAAGTCGCTCACTTTATCCCAGAAAAGCCCATGTACGAACAGGGCTTAATTTTGATGCCCCACGTCGCTACTTTGGGTTGGGGCGTAGGCCCCGGCGGTGAAGTCACTGATATCTTCCCGTTCTTCGTAGTCGGCGTTCTTCACTTAATTTCATCTGCTGTTCTCGGTTTGGGCGGCATTTATCACGCCGTTCGCGGCCCGGAAATTCTCGAAGAATACTCTTCGTTCTTCGGGTACGACTGGAAAGACAAGAACCAGATGACCAACATCATCGGCTACCACCTGATTCTGTTGGGATGCGGCGCTTTGCTGCTGGTAGCTAAAGCCATGTTCTTCGGCGGTGTCTATGACACTTGGGCTCCGGGCGGCGGCGACGTGCGTATTATCACGAACCCCACTCTGAATCCGGCTGTGATTTTTGGCTACTTGACTCGCTCTCCTTTTGGTGGCGAAGGCTGGATTGTCAGCGTCAACAACATGGAAGATATCATCGGCGGTCACATCTGGGTTGGCCTGATTTGTATCGCTGGCGGTGTTTGGCACATTTTGACCAAGCCTTTCGGCTGGGCTCGCCGCGCCTTAATCTGGTCTGGCGAAGCTTACCTGTCTTACAGCTTGGGCGCTTTGTCCCTGATGGGATTCATCGCTTGCTGCTTTGTCTGGTTCAACAACACTGCTTACCCCAGCGAATTCTACGGCCCGACGGGCCCGGAAGCTTCTCAAGCGCAAGCTTTGACCTTCCTGATCCGCGACCAACGCTTGGGTGCTAACGTCGGTTCTGCACAAGGCCCCACCGGTCTGGGTAAATACCTGATGCGCTCTCCTACTGGCGAAATCATTTTCGGCGGTGAAACGATGCGTTTCTGGGATTTCCAAGGCCCTTGGTTGGAACCCTTACGCGGTACTAACGGTTTGGACTTGAACAAAATCAAGAATGACATTCAGCCTTGGCAAGCTCGCCGCGCGGCTGAGTACATGACTCACGCTCCTTTGGGTTCTTTGAACTCTGTGGGCGGTGTGGCGACTGAAGTTAACTCGTTTAACTTCACTTCTCCTCGTTCTTGGCTGTCCTGTTTCCACTTTGTGATGGGTTTCTTCTTCTTGGTCGGCCACTTGTGGCACGCTGGTCGCGCTCGCGCGGCTGTCGCTGGCTTTGAGAAGGGTATCGATCGCGAAAATGAACCAGTGCTGGCTATGCCAGACTTAGACTAATCGATCGAGTTTATTCCTGATTTGATTGTCTAATCAAAAAAGGCTCCTGCTTAACGGCAGGAGCTTTTTTTTGCTCCCATATCTGAAAAAGCTGCGGATTGTCGATCGACCATTCTCCGAGCCCGCTAGCAGCAGATACAATCCTAGAGGTAGAAACCCGATTTCTGAGTTAACCTTTTGAATTCCATGCTGTTTCTTTCCGTAAGCTCGTTCCTCAGCGAGCTTTTGCATCCAGGACTGAGATATTTCGGTGCGACCTTCATCGGTGGCGGTGAATGACTCTGCAAGTCTTGAAACTTGACAATTTTAATCCGTTGGGGTAAAGAGCTTGCAAGGCAGGCTCTACAAAGTTTATATTTAAAGTACAAAAGTTGTAATCCCACACAATGGAAAGTTGCAATGGAAAGTTGCAATTTGAAGGCCGATCGCTACAGGTGCAAAACTAATCGACGATCGCCCTCAGCATATTTATATTTTATTAAATGGCTGTGCTTGCCGAATTTTTTAACAGGCACAAAAGTTTTGGGCCGCTTACTATTATTGCTAGGAAAGCAAAAGATTAATAATGGACTCATTAAAGATCGAAAATGTCAAGGTGAGGTTCGATCGAGCAAATTTGCTCGAACGCATCGCCAACCGCATTCGCCGCTCTCTAGAACTACCCGAAATTCTGAGCGCAACAGCAGCGGAAGTTCAATCGTTCTTGGGAACAGACAGAGTAAAAATCTACAAATTTCATAGCGACGGTAGCGGTGAAGTGATTGCCGAATCAATTAACGGCAACCGCTTGCCATCCCTATTGGGGCTGCATTTTCCAGCAGACGATATTCCCCCTCACGCCCGCGAAATGTTCGCGCAACTACAGGTGCGATCAATCGTCGATATAGATTCCGGGCTGCTAGGCCAAAGTCCGCGCCGCGAGGCGGTTTCCGGCAAACTGCTGCCCGACGACGAAATGCGCTTTCGCGCGGTTGACCCCTGCCACGCTGAATACTTGAGTGCACTGGGCGTCAAGGCTTGCTTGGTAGTACCAATTTTTCACGGCGAAGAATTCTGGGGGTTGTTGGTATCTCACCACTCCGAGTCGCGGAGTGTGACAGAAAACGAACTCCAAGGCGTTCAGATGGTGGCAGATCAGCTCGGCGTCGCCATAGCCCAGTCAACCCTCCTCGCCCAAGCGAGGGCGAAAGCTCAACGGGAAGCCGCAGTCAACCGCGTCGCCGCAGCCCTTAACTCCCAGCCAGCGATTGAACTCCAAACAGCTTTGGTAGAATCGGTAGCAGCACTAGACGCCGCCGGCGGCAGGCTGTGCATTTTCGCCACGCCATTCATTTCCGACAGCAGCAAGGTTACGAATCTAGTTCCCTATTCGGATAACTCCACTGGCGAGCTCACAGTCTACACTTGCGGCTCAGGGCCGAAGATGCCAATTTCGGCCAAATACCCGCAGGTTGAGCAATACAGCGTCTGGCACGAATATTTTAAATCCGGCGAGCAACAGGTTTGGGCAATTCCCGATTTGTACCAAATTAGCAGTTTGAGAAGCCTGCAACCTGCATTTCGAGCGACCAAAATTCGCAGCATTTTAATCGTACCGCTCAGAACCCGCCAGCACATATTCGGTTACTTGACCATTTTTCGAGAAGAATTTGACACCGAAACTCTTTGGGCTAGACAGTTTGATAGCGACGCGCGGCTCGCCCAATCTCGGATATCTTTTGAAGCGTGGAAAGAGTCAAAAACTGCCCAAATTCGCGAATGGAAGGCTGAAGAAATTGAATTACTCCAAATTTTGGGCAACCACTTTTCTAATGCTATTAACCACTACCAACTCGATCAACAAATAGAGGAACTTAACACAAATTTAGAAAATCAAGTTCAAAAGCGCACTGCTCAACTACAGCAGTTGACCCAGCAGCAGCGAGTGCTGTTTGAAGTGGTGGCAAAAATGCGGCAATCCCTCGACTTAAACAAGATTTTTAGCACGATGTCCCAGGAAGTGCGGCGGGCTTTAAATGCAGATAGAGTGGCAGTTTACCGCTTCGATTCCGCATCAGAATTTAAGGACGGCGAATTCGTTGCCGAGGATGTTTTGCCAGATTTTCGGTCAGCAATGGCAGTCAAAGTGCACGATCACTGTTTTGGAGAAAACTACGCCAATCTCTACTCTCAGGGGCGAGTTCACGCCATGTCTGACATCACACAAGCCGGACTGGAAAATTGCTTTCAGCAAGTCTTGGAGCAATTTCAGGTCAAAGCTACTTTAGTTGCACCGATTATGAAAGGCAACGACCTTTGGGGGTTGCTGTGCGTACACCAATGTTCGGCTCCCCGCAACTGGGAATCTTCCGAAATTAAGTTTGCTACCCAAATTTCGGCTCAGCTCAGTATCGCCCTAGAACAAGCAGATTTGCTCGCTCAAACTCAGCAGCAAGCAGTTGAGTTGCAGCGGGTAGCAGAGCAGGAGCGAATACTGTTTGAGGTAGTTACTAAGATTCGACAATCTCTCGATTTAGATACAATTTTTCGTACTACAACTACCGAAGTGCGGCGGATATTAAAGGCCGATAGAGTTGGCATTTATCGCTTCGATCCTAGTTTAAACTTTAATGAAGGGGAATTTATTACCGAAGATGTTTTGCCTGGTTTTTCGTCGGCAAGGAATGTAAAAGTTCGCGATCATTTCTTTAGCGAAAACTATGCTAAAAAATATAGTCAGGGACAGATTCAAGTGCTACAAGATGTCGAAAATGCTGGACTTTCAGACTGCCATGTTGCTCTTTTAGCTCAATTTCAAATTAGAGCTCAGGTGATTATGCCGCTGATGAATGGCAGCCAACTTTGGGGTTTGCTGTGCGTGCACCAGTGCAGCGGTTTGCGCCATTGGAACACTTCGGAAATTCAGTTTGCTACGCAAGTTGGAATTCAGTTGAGTGTAGGATTAGAACAAGCAGATTTGTTGGCTAAAACGCGGCAGCAATCAGTTGATTTGCAGTGGGCAGCCGAGCAACAGCGGATACTGTTTGAAGTGGTGGCTAAGATTCGAGAATCTCTCGATATCAACGCGATTTTTAAGACTGCCACCCAAGAAGTGTGTCAGTTTATGCAAGTTGATAGAATGGCTGTCTATCAATTTAATCCTGATTGGAGCGGCCATTATGTGGCAGAGTTTGTGAAAGATGGCTGGATAAAATTGGTAGGGGAAGGTATCAGTACGGTTTGGCAAGATACTTATTTGCAGTCAAATCGAGGCGGCAGATATGCCAATAATGAAACTCTAGCCATTGACGATATCTATCAAGTTTGCCACTCGGAGTGTGACCTTGGTATTTTAGAGCAATTTCAGGTGAAGGCTTATGCGAGCGCGCCTATTTTTGTAGGACAAGAACTTTGGGGTTTGCTGACAGCGTATCAACATTCTGGGCCCCGCTGTTGGGAAAGTTCAGAAGTTAACTTTTTAGCTCAGATTGCCAATCAATTAGGCGTTGCTATCCAACAAGCCGATTTGCTGGCTCAAACCCGACGCCAAGCAGAACAAATCGCTCAAAGTTTAAAAGATTTGCAGCATACTCAAGCTCAATTGATTCAAACGGAAAAAATGTCTGGCTTGGGGCAACTGGTAGCCGGGATTGCTCACGAAATTAACAATCCGGTTAATTTTATTTACGGCAATCTCAATCACGCTAGTGAATATACTGCTAGCTTACTGAGTTTGTTGGAACTTTACCAGCAGCAATATCCCGCTTATAGTCCTGAAATAGACAAATTGAGTGAAGATATTGACTTAGAATTTCTGCTAGAAGATTTGCCAAAATTGCTATCGTCAATGAAGGTGGGAGCCGATCGCATCCGTCAAATAGTTCTGTCTTTAAGGAATTTCTCTCGTCTTGACGAAAGTCAAATGAAGGCGGTTGATATTCACGAGGGCATTGACAGCACGCTGTTAATTTTACAGCACAGACTGAAATCTAATGCGGACGGTGCAAACATTGTGCTAGTGAAAGAATACGGCATTTTGCCTCTAGTTGAGTGTTATGCTGGACAGTTGAATCAGGTGTTTATGAATGTAATTGGGAATGCGATCGATGCTTTGGAATCGCACAAGTTGCTCGCTGGTCAATCTGTAGCTCCTAAAATTAAAATCTCTACTGCTGTCGGTCAACTTAATGGTACTATTCCTAGCGCGGTGATTCGGATTTCTGATAACGGTACGGGGATTTCGGAATCTATGAGACAACGCATATTTGACCCTTTTTTCACAACTAAGGCAGTGGGTAAAGGTACTGGATTGGGACTGTCAATTAGTTACCAAATTGTGGTAGAGAAACACGGCGGCGTTTTAAAATGCAATTCGGAATTGGGGAAAGGTACTGAGTTTGCGATCGAGATTCCGCTTCGACAGCAGTCATTAGTCATTAGTCATTAGTCATTAGTCATTAGTCATTAGTCATTAGTCATTAGTTATTAGTCATTAGTCATTAGTCATTAGTCATCATCTCTCTTTTGTCACTTCGGAGACAGTATAAAGCTAGGCCGCCACTAAATCTGTAACTATTCGAGCATTAAAAAGAGTCCAAAAATCCTCGATCAAAGAGTTTATTAGCCATTTTTTAAGTGTTAGAAAACTCATCAAGGCATATAACCCGGATTTGGCATCATATCAAATCCGGTAGCATCGGCATTGTATAGCAACCGCCGAGACGGTTAGGACGTTGTTAATGGCTGAAACGATTGATTTTATTGCTTCTTCCTTCTTCCTTCTTCCTTCTTCCTTCTTCCTTCTTCCTTCTTCCTTCTTCCTTCTTCCTTCTTCCTTCTTCTATAAAATCCAGCCAACAGTCAACACTCAACAATCACGCAGGGTGCGGCCGGAATTGATCTCATTCATCTGCGTTTATCTGTGTTTATCTGCCCTCATCTGCGGTTAAAAAAAGAAAATTTGTGCACCGCAGATGACAATGGATTGACGCCCATTTACGCAGATGCAGATGCGATCGCATAACCCGGTTGCGGCATCGCGTGTGACAGTTGCGTAAGTCCTGATGCAAAAAGATGCCTATTTAATTGACTTTCATAGATTAGTTTCGCTCTTTTGTAGTTCTTGTTGGAGAGTATTCTTGACACGATCGTACTCAACCTCGATTTGAGCAAATAGGGAGGAGGCTCGATCGAGTTGACCAGAGGAACTCATAACTTCTAGCGTGGCACAAAGGTGGGCCAGAGGAGCCGCGCTTAGATTCGCACTACTGCCTTTGAGGGTATGGGCCGCTCGGTTTAGGGCTTGAGTATCCCCTTGGGCGATCGCTAATTTCATAGCTTCTAGCAACTTTACGGCTTCCTCCAAGTAGCAGTTAGCTAGCAAGCTCAAAATCTCGGTTGAATCTTGATCGATGCTGCTACAGAAGGCTTGCAGTTCAGTGAGGTTAACCGCTGGCCTATCAATTTTTGGCTTGTTGCTATCTGATTCCTCCTTTTGGGCCTGTTGCGGTTCCGGGTTGGGTTGACACTGACTCAGCGCTTGGTTGAGAGCCTCTAGTCGAATTGGTTTAGTGATATAGTCATTCATGCCAGCATCAAGACAAACCTGGCGATCGCCCTGCATGGCATTTGCCGTCATTGCAATAATCCAGGGACGAGTATGAGCCGGCCACTCCTGGCAAATACGACGGCTGGCTTCTAGTCCATCCATCTCTGGCATTTGTACATCCATCAGCACTACATCATAAGGCTGGCGATTCAGGGCTTCCAAAACTTCCAATCCATTGGCAGCAATATCGGCCCGGTATCCCAAACGCTCTAACAGCAGCAGTGCGACCTTCTGATTTACAAGATGATCTTCTGCTAAAAGAATTCGCAGTGGGAGTCTCTGGGCTAGTTTCATATCATCCTCGACAGATATAGGGAGCTGTTGTTGAACTTTTTTCGGTTGAGCTTGTAGCACATGGATCAGTATTTGATAGAGCTGGGATTGTTTGATCGGTTTGCTTAAAAAAGCCGCAAAGTGGGTGGAGAGCGCTGAAGAACTCGCTTCTGGGTAGCCCATTGAAGTCAGCAACACTAGGGGTAAACGGTGGCACTTAGGATGCTGGTGGATGGCTGAGGCGAGTGTGAGGCCGTCCATTTGTGGCATTTGCATATCTAAAATAGCGAGATCAAACGCTTCTCCACTCTCAAGCCAGTTGAGCGCTTCCGCACCCGATGGGGCAGCCAGACTCTGCATCCCCCAACTCTCTGCTTGCAACGTCAGAATTTGTCGGTTAGTGGGCTGGTCATCCACGATTAATAAACGCTTGCCAGATAGTTCTGGTAGCATTTCCATCGGTTCCGCTAACTCAGTAGCAACAGAGGATGCCACAATCGTGAAGTAGAAGGTGGAACCCATTGTGACTCTATTAAGCTTAGCGGCTTGCCATTTTGGTGAAGGGGTTCCTCCGACGTGGCCTCCGCTCTCAACCCAGATCGTGCCGTTCATAGTTTCACTAAGTCGCTTACTAATCGCCAGACCTAAACCAGTCCCTCCATACTGCCGAGTCGTCGAAGCATCTACTTGACTAAAAGACTTGAACAGTCGATCGAGCCGATTGGCGGGAATACCAATGCCTGTGTCTTGAATGGCAAACTGGATTTCGTACAAGCTTTCTGACGAGTTCCCTGGCTCAGAAATTGTTTTGTCAGAATCAACTAGAGAGGCTTCCACGGAAATGGTAACTTCCCCAGTTTCAGTAAACTTAATCGCATTGTTGAGCAAGTTAACTAGAATCTGACGGAGACGGGTGACATCACCCAAAATGAACTTAGGAGTCTGAGGCTGGATGAGGTAGCCCAACTCAATATCCTTCTCATCTGCTTTAACTGCAAGTTGGTCGATCGCACCTTCTATGCAATCTCTCAAGCTCAAGGGATGCATTTCTAGCTCCAGCTTGCCCGACTCAATTTTGGAGAAGTCCAGGATGTCGTTGATGATACTCAGCAGGGTATCCCCACTATTGCGAATCGTCTCGATAAAGTCTCGCTGTTGAGCCTTGAGTTCTGTATCCAGCAGTAGTCCCGTCATACCAATAACCGCATTCATGGGAGTGCGAATTTCATGGCTCATCATCGCCAGAAACTCAGTTTTGGCTCGGCTCGCTGCTTCTGCTTCCCGTCTAGTTTGCTCCAGGGCAAAGTTTTTCAGAGTTAATTCTTCTCGTTGTCGAGTTTCTTGCTCTAGTAATTGGGCTTGAGCTAGGGCAATTCCTACTTGAGTCGCCACTGATTCTAGCAACTCCACTTGATCGGCAGTCCAACGACGGTAGCGATCGCACTGGTGCAAACAAATGGCACCATTCGGTTCTCCTTGGTAAGAGGTTCGCACTGCTAATGTCGATCTCAAATTGAGACTGGTACAAATTGAATGAGCACAGGTGAGCAATGAATCGCAGTAGACATCCGGGGAGGCGATCGCTTCATCTTGAGCCATCAACCGTTTTGTATAAGCAGGACTCGCCGCCAGAAGGTCATGCTCCCCGCTGGGCCCATATCCCACTCCTAGATACTCTGCAACGACAGGAAACTGAGGCAGTGGATTGTCCTGGTATGTGCTAATTAAGCAGCGACTGACACCAAAAGTTTGCCCAATCTGAATAGCAGCCGTTTCAAATATCTGCTGAGCATTAAGGCTTTGACGAATTTCTTGGGTAATTTGCTTCAGCAGTAGGGCTTTTTGCAATTGTCGTTGTAGTGCTTCTTCTGCCTCCTTGCGATCGGTAATATCCTTCATGAAGCAGTGATGCCCGACAAACACATTTTGCTCGTCATAAGCAGAAACCATCACCAATTGTTTATAGAAGCTGGAGCCATCTTTTCGCATTCCCCTAGCTTCCGCTTCGACTCTGCCGTCTCTCAACATTTGCTCATAAGCAGCCCCCATCTTCTCAACATCTTCAGGATGAACGGTTGTTGGCCACTCCATCCCTAGCAGTTCCTCGGGCTGATATCCGCAGATGGCAGCATAAGTCACATTGACAGAGATATAGCGTCCTTGAGGGTCAAGCCTAGAAATGCCTGCCACGGCATTTTCTAGGGCCGCACTCATTTGTTGCAGTTCCGCTTCGGCTCGTTTGCGATCGCTAATTTCAATTAGAATGCAACCCACTGCTATAGCCTGCTCTGCATCCTTGAAAATGGGAAAGTGAGAAACGAGCCAGTGGCGCTTGACACCCATTTGACTGGATAGTGCTGTGCTAATTTCCAAGTTGATCGAAGGTTTTCCTGTCGTTAAAACTTGTTGTAACAGTGCATTTACACTAGGCGCAAATTCTCCCAAAATATCATCGGTTGTCTTATCTAAGTGAGCCTCCACAGAGTGGCCATTAAATTCAGCTAGTGCCTCATTGATTTGTAAAAATTTAAACTGCCGATCGTGGATACACAGCCCCACCCCTGCTAGGGAAGCTCCTTTAAAGAAAGCATTCAATAATTGCTCTCTGGCTTGAATTTCCTGCTCTAAGTTTTTGCGATCGGTAATATCGCTCTGAGAACCAGTCATACGGACAACTCTGCCCGCTTCATCCGAAAGCGCCTGCCCTCGAGCTAGAATCCATTTGTAGCTCCCATCCTTACAAAGAACTCGATGTTCTGTAATATAAAAAGAAGTTTTGCCCTCAAAGTGATCTTGAATTATTTGCAAGACGCAACCGAGATCATCGGGATGCACCCGCTTGCTCCATTCGTCCAGGTGATGGGAAATTTCATGGTCTTCGTAGCCCAACATTTCTTTCCAGCGAGCCGAGAAGAATACTTCATTGGTGTTGACGTTCCAATCCCATACCCCTTCATTACTACCACGTAGGGCGAGTTCCCACCGCTCTTCACTAGCTTGCAGAGCGACTTCTGCCTGATGCCGTTCAATTTCACTACCAATCCACTGAGCCATCAGCTTTAGTAATTCCAGATGGGCAGATTTAAAGCTGTCTGCACGGGGAGATTTACTAGAAAAGCTGAGGGTACTGTATACTTGGCCTGCAACTAAAACTCGTGTTCCAATATAAGCTTCCATGCCCAGGGCAAGATAGGCAGGATGATAACGCCATTTTGAGGTGCCTATATGTTCGATGGTTAGGGGTTCATTTGTGTCTAAAGCTTCACAGCACAAAGTTTGCTTAATATCAAAGACATCACCTGGTTTAAGGACTCGATCGGGCGATCGCACAACCATCACCTCATAACGGTTATCTTGCACACGAGCCAAGACGCCACTTTCCAGCCCCAAATTCTGACATCCCATGTCAATCAACGCTTGGATGCGCTGCTCAAAATTGAGATTTTGGGTAGCAGTGACTTCATATAAAGCTCGTATCGCCGCTTCTCTTGTTCTTAGTTCAGTTTCGGCTTGTTTACGTCTCTTAATTTCTGCTTTCAGAGAGCGATTGATTATGGATAATTTTTGCGTTCGTTCTTGAACCCGGTGTTCTAATGTAGCGTTGGCGTGTTTAATCTCCCTAAATTTTTGATAAAGCGCGATCGCCATCAATTGAAAATTGCGAGCAAGCTCATTGATTTCAGTAACAGAGGTATGTTTCCATTCAAATGTTTCTTCTGAAAGCTTGTTGGGTAAGTCAGTAGTCGCACGAGCTAAATAGGATAATGGCTGGACCAGTCGTTCGCTAACCAGCGTTGCAAACAAAAATGCCAACATTGTGACGAGGAGTAGAATACTCAAGTCAGCCTTGTAGCGATTTTGTAAATTTTCTACATAGGGAGCTGCTGGAATTTCTAAGCGTAATTTCCATTCCACATCGGAGCTAATCGTAAATTCCTGTATATACAGAGAATTTTTCCAACGGATCATCGGATTCTTGCCCTTGCTAGGAACCCACTGCTGCAAGGTTCCCTCTAAGGTGCGAGTGCTGCCGTCCTTTGACTCCTCAACACGGGTCACAAGCTTTGGATCGGAGTGATTACTAGCAATGACTCGGTTGTTTTGATCTAGCAATGTAATGCGTAGTTGCTGATTGTTTCTCTGGAAAATGTAGAGAGCTTTGATCTGGCTCAATCCTAATGAACCGTGGATCAGCCCAAGAAAATTACCTTGAACTTGCAGGGGTAGATTCAATCCTACATGAGGTTCGTCCAGTAATATATCTTTGTGAATAGGAGTCATCCAAGGTTCCAACCGCTCTTGAGCCAGGGGAATTAGAGATTTATGTTCCGTGCTTTGTTCCATCAACCGCCGACGGGCTTCATTTAAAGGAGAAGAAGTAGCTAAAATGGTTCCCGATGAATCGGCAACATAAATTTTGTCGAAATCTGGCAACACCTGCTCGATCAGGCTAATGTTTTGTTGTAGCTCCTCGGATGATTGAATCGCTGTATTAGGAGCAGTGCCGGCTTCAGGCATGAGCGATTTTTCAGCTAATATATTCAAAGCTAAGAGATGTCGCTGATGCCATCTAGATATTGCGCTAGTGAGACTTTTTGCGTTTGTTTGTAACTCTGTTTGCACCGTCGTTTGGATTTGGCCCACCAAGGATCTACCATCAAAAACTAATAGCATCAGTCCTGGAAGAAAGACAAAAGCTACCAACAGATGAAAAATAGTTTGTTGTAAAGAGAGGGCGAGATGCTTTGAAGCACCAATCCACCGATAAATCGGCGCATAGGAAATGATTAAGCTGGCAACTAAGGCATTAAAAATGCCGTTGACTGCTTGCTTGCACATAACGAGGATGGTCTGATTCGCCTCCATGTGCATCATTTGACCGTAGAAAAGCCAAACGAGGGGCATTCCAATTAAGAACCAGTAAATCCCATCGAATAAAAGGATATTTGGCTGTTTGCGCTTCTTGCAAAGAAACCCTACAAACAGAGCCTCAATTACCAAAATAATCGTGGCGTATGGATGATGCCAAAGGATATAAGTATAGCTGCCTGCAATTAGACCAGCTAAGCCTCCCCAGCCCCAGCCGAAGTAGTAAGTAATAATCAGTAT
Organism: Microcoleus sp. D2_18a_B4; assembly: GCF_036702475.1. Taxonomy (NCBI): domain Bacteria; kingdom Bacillati; phylum Cyanobacteriota; class Cyanophyceae; order Oscillatoriales; family Microcoleaceae; genus Microcoleus; species Microcoleus sp. D2_18a_B4. The sequence goes on along the minus strand of NZ_JAUBTL010000007.1, from coordinate 131,338 downwards.
GGGAATACTGCCAAAGAGGAAATCAACCCCAAAGAAAAGAGACAAATTGCAATGGTTGCCCAGAACACCCGCACCAGTGAGAAGGGCGATCGCACCTAACCATCTTTTATTACGCATTGAGCTAGCCCCTCCCATAAACTTTTATAATCGCTAGTTGCTGAATATGACCTGATTCCGATAAAAAAAGCGCCATAGACCCGATCTGTTATTTACCTGACAGTTTCCATGAAGAGCGCACCACCGATTATTTAAGCTTTAAGACTAAAATTAAGGCTTACTTATGCAGGACTTGAGTTCTCGATCGACTTTTTTAATATGGTTCACGAACCAATCTAGCAATTGTTCATTAAGCTTAATAGCTAACGAAAGGCTCGATCCTTTGGTTTGTAGCTCTTGTTTAACTTCACTCAGTGTGTTAATAAATTTGGTATGCGCCGCTGCATTGTTAGATGCAACGGGGCATTTGTATCTTTGCATACAATTTTCTTCAAATCCGAAGTGTTGTGCTACATACAAGTCTAAAAAATATACAATACCTTTTATTTCTTCCTTTCCACGGTTTGCCAACATGGCATCCACTAAGGTATTGAGTTGATCGATCAATTGTTTATGCTGGCGGTCAATTTCGGGAATACCAATAGTTAACGAATCATTCCAAATGACGAGAGGCATAGTTTTGACCCTTATGATTTAACGGGTGAATTCATTAACTGTATGAATTTTGGTACAAAAAGTATTACGGCCTTTGTCTTTGGCTTGATAAAGTGCTGCATCGGCAGCACTAATTAAAGTTTCTGGTAAGCTTTCTTGGTTAGGAATCACACTGGTAATACCGAAGCTGAGCGTAATACAATGATGCGGAGAACTCTTATGGACTATTGCTAAAGCTTGGATGCGAGCCTGCATTTGCTTAACGATTTGGACGGCTCCCTCAAGCTCGGTGTCGGATAAAATTACTACAAATTCTTCACCTCCATAACGTGCTACTAAATCTCCCGGTCGATTAATACTGCGATTGAGAGCTGTCGCAACTTGCTGTAAACATAGATCCCCTGCTTGGTGTCCATAAGTATCGTTGTAAGGCTTGAAGAAATCGATATCACACAAAATCAGTGACAAAGGAGTTTGGTGCCTCGTCATGCGTCGCCACTCCTCCTCTAGCTGTTGGTCAAACTGACGGCGATTGGCAATCTGAGTCAAACCGTCAATTGACGCGAGGTATTTTAATTGTCGATTGGCGGCCTCTAGCTGGTTGTAAAGTAGGGTTTGTTGCTGTTGCAAATGGAATTGCTTAATCAACCGTCGCACTCTCTGTCGCAGAACAGCCCAGTGAATCGGCTTAGTGATATAGTCAGCCGCTCCCGCTGCAAACGCTCGATCGACAGATTCTTTGTCTTCTAAGCTAGTAATCATCAAAATAGGTGGGCGATCGCTCGGAGGCACTTCAGATAATTTTTGACAACAAGCAAAACCATCCATAGTGGGCATCACTGCATCTAGCAGGATGAGGTCTGGATGTACTTCCTCATAAGCTGCTAGCCCTGTCAACCCATCACTAGCTTCGGCCACTCGGTATTTTTCCTTCTGTAAATACAGTCGCAGTTGCAAACGCATCAAGGCATCGTCATCCACAATGAGAATTAGAGAGGACGGTTCCGTAGATGGGTTAGTCGAAATGGCTGAGTCTTCTAATGATTGATACATACGTCAGGGTGTATCTTAAGCTCTGCAAACATTTTAGCGTAGCATATTTTGAGCTTGAGATAGAAAGTGAAAATAGGGCAAATATGTCATAAATTATACACCAGCTAAGCTTCCGCAACAACATCTTAGGCAGCGTCGGGTTTGTTAAACCACCAACCACAGTCTCCTTAAAATTTATCGCTTTTTTTCGGAGATAGAAAGTCTGGTAACTCGCGCTAATTTTTGTAAATAGGTAATTATTTTTGGGGGCGTTAAACAGTTTTTACAACGCCGAGCGAGCTTTGACGAACGATCGCCAGTTATCGCGCGATCGTCCGTGGGATAATAGGCTATATTTCTCAACTTAATTCAGACTTTTTCAGGTGCATCAAATTCCTGCCTCATATTTGAGCGATCGTCCGCTCTATTTTTGGGAAATACATCTGATGTCACACTCTCACGTATAGCTTCGCCCTGGGTTGAGCGTTTGTTCGCACCAGGAAGCTCTGACTGCACAAAAGCGTAAGCTTTGTTAAGAAACATTTACAGCATTCTGCGCGCTCTGGGATAGGTTTTTGGTCTCTTTTCTCCCAATAATTCCCTAGATAGTGTATAAACTCGTGTCTTTGGGCTTGAGTAGGGAACACATCGTCAAAGCGTTGGCACCATCTTTCAAAGCATGGGGGTATGGAAGCTATACTATAGCAATTCTCGCATCATTTGTGAATTTCTTACGGACTCCCCGCGAGTTCGGGGAGGGTTGGAGTGGGGTAAAAAATTTATGACTCCTGCAAGCATTGCTATATACTATAATCACTGGGAAAGAGTCAATTAACTTGATGGAGATCACTTACTATGGCAGTAGCACTCCCTGATTTTTCTCAAAATTTTTCTCAAAGCGTTCAAAAAACGAAAGAAGTTTGGACGGAACAAGTCGGAAAAGCAGTGAATTCTGTTTCAGAAGCAACAGCACAAGCTAAATCTTCTCTCTCCGAAACTGCATCTCAGGCAAAAGAAGCTCTCACTCAAACTACGAATTCTGCCGTTAATACTGTTAATCAAGCTACGAACAATGCTTTAGGTACTGTAGCGGAGAAAACAGAAAAAGCGAGACTTTCTATATCTGAAGTCGCGAATCAAGCAGTTAGTCGCGTCAGTGAAAGTACCAACAAAGCTGTTGATGCTGTTTCTCACTCTGCGACAACTGCTAAAGAAACTATTAATCAAACTACTAACTCTGCGGTCAATACTCTGAATCAAAGCACTAGCCAAGCTGTAGAGAGTGTAAATCAAGCTACAGAAAAGGCTAAGGCTTCATTAGAAGATAGCATTAACAAGGCGGGAAATATGAGCGATGCCGCTTCAAATGCCCTCCAAAGTGCTATCAATGGTAATGTTAAAGATTGGATTGATTCTCACCCTCTCGTCTTCTGGTTGGTGAATCACCCCTTGGTATCTTTAGCAATTTTGCTGCTATTTATATTGAGTATCTTAGGTTTTTTTCAGGCTTTAGGTAGCTTGTTTGCAAAAGGCTGGTTATTTATTCTGCAAAGCCCTGTAAAATTTATGCAAGGGGTTTTGAGTTTCGGCTCTAAATCTGTAAGTAATTTCGGTGGAGTGGCTGTAAACTCCTTGGTTTCAAAGAATCTAGAATACAACAATAATTCAGCTTTACAATTGAGGGGAGTTGAATTAAACAGTTTGGAGTCTCAAGAACGACTTGCTAATATTTTGACAAGGTTGGAGGCAATTCGACAAGAGCAGAATCAGCTTTTACAAGAGGCGTCGGCGATTTTAGGCAACAAATTTAAGGCCGAGTGAGAAGGTGTGGCGCGATCGCAACTCGTGGTAAATTTAATACATCCAGGCTTTCCATCAAAGCCTGATACATGAAGGCTTGTAGTCGATCGCTCAAAACGCCATGCCCGATTCCGAATTTTCCGATGATCTAAAATGGACGGCAGAAGCCAAGGCGAAGCTGAAAAATATTCCCTATTTTGTCCGGGGACAAGCTCGCGTCCGCATCGAGCAGTTGGCCCGCGAAGCCGAAACCGAAGTCGTCACCGTTGACTTAGTTGAGCAAGCTCGAATCGAGTTTGGGCAATGAAGGATCGAAAGGTACGCTAAAGCTTTAGACTATAAATTGCGTTGTAAGGACAAGGACTGAAAGAAATAGTGCGGAAAATAGTTATAGCTGGCAACTGGAAAATGTACAAAACTAGGGCAGAATCCCTAGAGTTTCTTCAAGGATTCATGTCCTGCCTGACGGAAACCCCAGAGGAACGGGAAGTCGTGCTTTGCGTTCCCTTCACTTCCTTGGCTGTCCTCTCGAAAAATTTGCACGGCAGCCGGATCAGACTCGGTGCTCAGAACGTTCACTGGCAAGAGTCTGGAGCTTTTACTGGGGAAATTTCCGGGCCAATGCTGAGTGAACTTGGTGTCCGTTATGTCATCATCGGCCACAGCGAGCGGCGCCAATATTTTGGGGAAACTGACGAAACGGTGAATTTGCGGCTGAAAGCGGCTCAGAAATACGATTTAATTCCGATTCTGTGCGTTGGGGAAACCAAGCAGCAGCGAGATGCAGGCGAAACTGAAGCTCACATTTTTTCTCAGTTGGCAAAAGATTTGGTTGATGTTGACCAAAATAAGTTAGTCATTGCTTACGAGCCTATTTGGGCGATCGGCACTGGCGATACTTGCGAAGCTAAGGAAGCTAACCGAGTTATTGGTTTGATTCGCAGTAAATTGACTAATCCTGACGTGCCAATTCAGTACGGTGGCTCTGTTAAACCGGAGAATATTGATGAAGTTATGGCGATGCCTGAGATTGACGGGGTTCTGGTAGGCGGTGCGAGTTTGGAAGCTGCGAGTTTTGCTCGAATTGTCAATTATCAGTAATTAGGTAATTGCTAATTGGTAATTGTTAATTGGTAATTGGAACAAGGCAGCGGGAATTAAACAGCGATCGCCTACAATTGTGATGTGCCGTTCAGTGTTTCTCGGATCGGGAGAATTAACCTATGACTGCGATCGTTAAACCCAAACCCGCCTTAGACGAGTTCCTCAAACTTCCTGAAACTGAACCGGCATCAGAATTTCTTGAGGGACAAATCCTTCAGAAGCCCAGACCTCAAGGTGAACACAGCGTACTTCAAGGTGAACTCTGCAAGACTATCAATCAAGTAGCGAAAACTCGGAAAATTGCCAATGCTTTTCCCGAGTTGCGCTGCACTTTTGGCGGGGCATCAATCGTGCCAGATGTAGCAGTATTCCGATGGGAAAGAATTGCTTTTTTGCCGTCTGGTAGAATTGCTAACCGCTTTGACATTAATCCCGACTGGTCGATTGAAATTATCTCTCCAAACCAAAGCCAAACAAAAGTGCTGAGTAACTTACTCCACTGTTCGCGAAACGGCACTGAGTTGGGGTGGTTACTAGACCCAGAAGAAGAGAGTATTTTGGCAGTATTTCCCGGACAAAAAGTAGAGCTGTATAAAGGTGCTGCTCTGTTGCCAATAATTGATAAAATTGAATTATCATTGACAGTTGATACTGTTTTTAGCTGGTTAAGTTTTGGTTGAATTAAGAAGGGCGCTTCTGCTTTATTCTTGCGTCTTTTAGAGAGGGATTTCGTTTGACAAGAAGCGATTTCAATCGCCGAGTGATGAGGTGATATGATAAATAACCAAAAAATTACACTTAGAAATAAAGCTTTCGAGTGGGGAAAACGCACTTATTTAATGGGCGTTTTGAATGTTACCCCTGATAGTTTTAGCGACGGCGGAGATTTCAATACCATAGAAGCTGCTTTGGCGCAAGCGGAAAACATGGTAAAGTCGGGGGTAGATATTATCGATATTGGCGGTCAATCTACTCGGCCTGGTGCAGTGGAAATATCCTTAGCAGAGGAGATCGATCGCGTTATACCTCTCGTACAAATACTGCGACAAAAAGCCGATATTTTTGGCTCAGTTCCTATTTCGATCGATACTACCAGAGCGCAGGTTGCGAAAGCTGCGGTTGAGGCGGGAGCGGATATAATTAACGATATTTCGGGAGCAACTTTTGATTCGGAAATGCTGTCAACCGTTGCTCAGTTAAAAGTGCCAATAATTTTGATGCACATTCGGGGAACTCCCCAGACGATGCAACAACTGACAGATTATCGCGATTTAATGGGGGAAATTGGGGAATTTTTCGAGAGTAGAAGGGCGGCGGCAGTTGCTGCGGGGATTGACCAATCTCAAATAATTCTCGACCCAGGTATTGGCTTTGCCAAGACTTACAGTCAAAACTTAGAAATTCTGCGAGAGTTGCGAAAATTCCGTGTTTTAAACTGTCCGATTTTAGTCGGAGTATCGCGAAAAAGCTTCATCGGTCATATTTTGAATCAGCCAGAAGCGAAACAAAGAGTTTGGGGGACAGCGGCGGCTTGTACAGGTGCGATCGCAAATTTGGCAGATATCTTGCGAGTTCACGATGTCAGAGAAATGCACGATGTTTGTCTGGTTGCCGACGCTATCTTCAGGAATCAGTCTTGAGAAGTCGGAGTCTCAATAACTTTTATTTCCCCACCCTCAGAATGAATCACATCGGGCATAGAACCCATCAGCTCGCCCAGAGCTTCGCTCATGCTCCGGGGGTCCATAAACAGAATTTTGGCATTGTCGCTTTCGCCCAATTTTTGTTGAGCGTCTAAGTATTTTTCCGTTACTAAGTAATTCAAAACTTGCTTGCTATTGGGATGGGAGTCTAAAGCTTCAACTAAGAGCCTCATATACTCCTTAGTGCCGATCGCCTTATTGACCATTGCTTGCCACTCGCTCTTGGTAGCGCGCTCCAATTCCATAGCTTCTTGCACCCTTTTCGGAGGTGTAATGCTTTGAATTTCTACCCGAATTACTTTGACACCCCAAGTTTCGGTAGCTTCGTCCAACTTCTTGAGTAACTTTTTATTCATGTCATCTCGGGAACCCAAGATGTCTTGCATGGGCAATCGACCAATTTCAGCGCGAAACGTCGTTAACACTAAGTTGGCGATCGCATTTTCAATTTGATCGATTCCATAATAAGCTTTCTGTAAATTCACAACCCGCCAATACACAACGGCATCGACTTCGAGAGCCACATTATCTCCCGTGATTGCTGACTGAGGTTTAATGTCTAAAACTCTTTCACGGCTTGTGTCCACGCAGACGACTTTTTCGACCAGGGGACTGATAAAGTGGAATCCTGGCTTGAGGGTGCGCTTGTATTGACCCAAACGTTCCACTAAAGCTTCGTCGCCACCGCTGACTATTTTGACGCTTGAGTTAACAGCGTAGCCGAGGATGAGCGCAAAGAGCATGGTAAGAATAGACTGCCCCATTTCTATTTTCCTGCTAAGGTTGACTGAGAATCGATCGGAATTCTACTCTAATTTAACTCAAACTCGGCCCCGCAGTGCTAAAATATCTCGACTGTTGCGACAAGGTAAATTATTTTTTGTAAATTCCCGGAACAACCCGACCAAACAGGATACCATAGGAGATGCCAGCAAAAAACAACCATCATGACTCGCTTGAGTCACCCCCCGAGAAGCCTGTAAACTCCTCTCGGTTTCCCAAAAGACCCTTAGAAACTGGGACGAAGCAGGGAAAATCAAGACAATTAGAACTCCTACCAACCAGCGACGTTACGACATTGACTCAGTGTTCAGTGACGGACTCCATCCAAGAATCACCGCCCTCTACTGCCGAGTTAGCAGGGCCACACAAAAAGAAGACCTCAACCGACAAATCAGCTACCTCCAAGGAATCTACCCGCAAGGCCAAGTCTTCAAAGATATCGGAGGGGGACTCAATTTCAAAAGAAAAAGTCTTCTTGCCCTTTTGGGACAAGTCATGTCAGGAACTATCAGCCCAATTGTGGTCTGCCACCTTGACCGACTCGCAAGGTTTGGTTGTGACCTCATCAGAGGGGTGTGCGAACAAAACGATTGCAAACTCGTGGTTCTCGGTCGCACAGAACTATCTCCAGAAAGAGAAATCATTGAAGATATCCTTGCCATCATCCACGTATTCAGTTGCCGATTGTACGGACTCCGCAAGTACAAATCTACTATCAAAGAAGATCCGAGTTTACCCGGAAACGAAATTAGCAGCAACCTGGAGAACTTGGATAGCTGCTAGTCGGTGGTGTTACAACCAAGCAATTGCTATCCTCAAAACCCAGAAAATTGGTAAATACGCTCTGCGAAAGCAGATTATGGATAGCGCGCCAGATTGGGTAAAACTACAACCTTACAATCCCAGACAGCTAGCAGTATTTCAAGCATTTGAAGCCCACAAAGCTGCTAAAAAGTCGGGAGGTTCAGCTAAATTCAGAACCTGTCGAGATACGTCTCAAACCATTAGATTTCAAACTGACAACTGGAAATCAAGTACGTTTTACCCTCAAGGGACCAAAGGCTTAAGCTTTAAGTCAGCAGAACCAATTTTGGATGTCATGCAGCACGAGCCAAGCCTAAGCTTAATTAACGGTCAGTGGTTTGTAAGTTATGCAGTCAAGGAAAGCAAGCCTGCTGCGACAGACTCAAGACTGGCTGTGGCACTCGACCCCGGTGTAAGAACTTTTATGACGGGTTTCGACGGGCAGGAGGTACTAGAGGTGGGCAAGTATGATATTGGCAGAATCTACCGTCTTGCTAGGCATCTAGATAAAATAATGAGTCGAATCGGCAACAGCAAGGGGAGAAGTTTTAAACGACTTCGCTATTGCTTGAGAAAAGCTGCATCTAAAATCAGAAACCAAATTTTTAATTTGGTTTCTGAATTGCACAAAAAAACGGCGAAATATCTGTGTGACAAATACAAGGTAATCTTTCTGCCGACTTTCGAGACTCAGCAGATGGTGAAGAAAGGCAAGCGTCGCCTGACTGCGAAAACAGCTAGAGCGATGGTGACTTTGAGTCACTATAAATTCAAAAAAACGTTGAAGCATCAAGCAGCCAAACATGGTTGTGTTGTAGTAGACGTAACAGAAGAGTATACATCTAAGACCTGTTCAAAGTGCGGTCACATTCATACAAAACTAGGAGGCAAAAAGCATTTTGCTTGCCCCTCCTGCGGTCACAAACTAGACCGGGATACCAATGGCGCTTTTAACATTTTGTTGAAAGCTTTGAGAGATACCTCTTTGACTGGAATTCTTGCTGATTTCCAAGTCTTACCATACTCAGCAATCTCGGAATTGCCGGGTTAAATGTATCTGTTAATAACTAACTATTTCATCGGGTGGGCCCCATCGGCTCCGACTCTTGCGGCGCTAGTGAAACCCAGGATATCAACAACACGTTTCCACAAAAAACATGAAAAACGATCGAGAGTTTCCCTGGTTCAAACCTTTGAGGTGGATTGCCCCAAGCATTTTGGTGGGTGCAGGAATCTGCAGTGTCGCAGTGGCCAAACCGGCCGGGGCTGAGACAATCGCCCTGCAACTATCGCAAAACTTGCACTCGCAGAACTTGCAACCACCGCGCCGAGGCCCTGCTGTTCGGGAAGTTATGTCCTACGAGATGAAGGGAGACGAACTCAGGATTTGCAAGCAGGAAGGCAACTCCGAGAAGAAGTGCCAAGTTGTAGGTAAAGGCTACACGGTGGGTTTGAGAACTGCCAACGACCTTTACGGTCAAGGAAATGCTGTCAATGCCGAAGCTTTGTACCGCCAACTCATCGCTCGCTATCCCAAAGAAGCGGATGCTTATTACAAGTTGGGAACTATGCTGTCGGGGCAAGGTAAAATGAGCGAGGCGATCGCTCTATTCCAAAAAGCAATTGAAGTCAACCCGAAGCACGCCAAAGCTCACAACGATTTAGGCGTGGCGATGGCAAGTCAGGGGCAGTTGCCGGAGGCAATTGTTCAGTGGAGACAAGCGGTTAAAATTAACGATCGATATCCCGATGCTTTAAACAATTTAGGAGTCGGTTTGTACCAACAAGGAGACAAGGAAAACCAAGCGGAGGCGGTAGCCAGCCTCAAGAAAGCTAAGGAGTTATTTATCAAGCAAGGTAGAACTCAAGCGGCTAACAGAGTAGAGAAAATTTTGGAGGAAATTAATTCGCGATCCAGCGACTCCTAACCTCAACCGCCGATCGCCGATTGAAAGAAAAAACATCTTTGGCGATCGGCGTTAATCAGCATTCAGCGGCGGTTAAACAGCCCCAAAAACCCCAACCTAAAGCATTTCCTTCAAAACTTGTATAATCAAATCCCCATCCACCCGATCGCTCACAGCAGCCTCACCCAAGCGCACCGGCAGCACAAACCGCACCTTGCCATCCTGCACCTTCTTATCGAGTTGCAAAGTATGCAAAATTTCCTCAACATCCACACCAGCCGGCAATTTGGCAGGTAAACCCGCTTTTTCAATTAAAGCAGATTGACGGCGATCGCACTCAGCATCCCACATTCCCAACTCCACAGCCAACCGGCTTGACGCAGCCATGCCGATAGCCACTCCTTCCCCGTGATTGATCACCTTGTAATTGGTCAAACTTTCCACAGCATGACCGATGGTGTGTCCGTAATTCAAAATCGCCCGCAAACCCGATTCCTTCTCGTCTTTGCTTACCACCTCAGCCTTAGCTTGGCAAGACCTGCTCAAAATTTCTGCCAACAAATCCGCCTTCACATAGCGCATTTGATCCAAACGCTTGCAATTCTCCAACTTCCCAAAAAGTTCAGCATCCCAAATCACCCCGTACTTGATGACTTCCGCCATCGCCGAACGAAACTCCCTCGCCGGCAGAGTTTTGAGTACATCCGGGTCAATCAAAACCAAGCGCGGCTGGTGAAAAGCCCCGATTAAATTTTTCCCTAAAGGATGATTTACGCCCGTTTTGCCGCCAATAGAAGCATCAACCATCGCCAGCAACGAAGTCGGAACCTGCACGACATTAATTCCCCGCAGCCAAGTCGCCGCAGCAAAACCCGTCATATCGCCAACCACGCCGCCGCCCAAAGCCACCATTGTCGAGGAACGTTCTAAGCGGTTTTCCAAAGCCGCACCGTAAATTTTCTGCACCGAATTTAAAGTTTTGTACTGTTCTCCCGGTGGTAAAATGCAGCTACTGACTTCCAGACCGGCCGATTCGATGGCCGCTGTTGCTCTTTCGCCGTACTGCCGAAAAATCGACTGATTCGACACCAGCAGCACTTTTTTGCCCAAACTTAGATCGCCCATCAGACTGCCGAGTTCGTCTAAACCGCCCGATCGCACGCAAACATTGTAAGATTGTGGCCCCAAGTCAACTTTAATTATGGATTGCATATTTATCTAATTTAGATATTAGATTTTAGATTATCAGAAAATTGGGTTGAAAACCCCGTCACTTCGACGGATTAATGTCGATATAGTGTCGCTCTAGTATGGCATACTAGAGATAGCACAGGCTGAAAAACCGCTATCACAAGACAATATAAATCTGGGGTGTCCCCACTTGACAGGATAGGAAGTAGTAATGCGTAGTGGATGGCGATAACCACGATAAACAGAGCTAGGGTAGCCAACGATCACCCGTGAACCAGCAAAATCAAATACTTGATATTCAAGTTGTACCGTAGGGCATACGGAAACAAGGGGAGCAATCCTCTAAAGCTTGCGGAGATAAGCCCGCTGGGACTCCTCTAAATTAGACTCGAAACTTAGTTCTATTGAACGGGTTTTTGGTTTAAGTAGTGCCGAAAGGATAGAGAGTTTTAAGGTGTATCAGTGAACCAAGAATCCCCACCCATTAAGGCTGGGGAGTGTCAAATGTCTTTTTATTCATTGTTTTGGAGAAATGGCAATGACTCTTAGCGGAGCAATAACTTATTTCGGGCTTTTTGGTGGCATGATCGGCTTGGCGACAGTGCTGATGTTTGGTCTGCGGGCTGTCAAACTCATCTAATTTGCTCATTTAGATACTTTTACCAGAGGTTTAAAACCTCTGGTAAAAGTATCGTTTGGGCGAAGTATTTGCGCGAAAAATCTCTAGTTTTATCTGTAGATCGATCGCGCAAGTGATTCATTTCATAAAACTTTTGGCTTGAACGATCGTGCTTAGTCTAATTGACGAGCATCTTCAGCAGGTGGATGCCAACCACCTTCTACCCAAAACCTGCGCGATCGCCGAATCGAATCCTCTTCATCAGAAAAATGGGTTGAAACCCCGTCCTTCTAGGACGGCTTTACAATTTAATTTGTAATGCGCCACGAGTTGTAAGACAAAAATTTACAATCTGCGGGCAATGCGTTTTGAGTTAGACGCTTACCAGTATTCAAACTATGCAAGCTAATTGTTTTTCGACGTGGGTTTTTCTTTGTTGGTGACTCTTGCCAACCCCCGACGTAACAGAACCCATATTTAGGGTGTTTAACGATCGAACCGCGCTTCAACCCCGCGCTTAAAGTGCCACCATACCGAGAGCGGACATGACCAGTAGAATGCTGCAAACGATGGAGTTGTCTGCGATGAAACTCAAGGGGGATTACTTCTATTAGTTTGGTGTTGTCAGGTTGAATATGTCCTCCGATACACCAATTAGCTAATACCCAAGAATCAACACAATGCGCTTCAAACTTGTTTGATAGCTTCTGTTTTGATTTTTTGAGTTTTAGATATTGATCGCCCGTGTTGTAAGTGTCGTTTCCAGATTTAATCTCAAGATGGGCAATCTTTCGGAGTTCAGAGTAGAACCAGTGTTTGCCTACTTCTAAAGGACTAAACGATACATTCCACTTGCGTCCGTTTTTCCTGGTTCGTGCCTTGATGTCCTCTACAACAAAAGCTGATACGGGAAACATAGAGGTTAGCCAGTTAACTATCCTTAATTTCCACTGCCATCTCGCTCTAGTTGATGGGGGAATGCGATTTTTGTTGACTAATCTGTTGGCTCGGTTTTGGCGACACGGCGTGTTACGGAACCGCCTAGCACGTCGCATCTTCCGTCTGACCTCAACATGGTCTTTTACCCAATCAATTGCATGAGTTTGGATGTTTAAGTAAGTCTGCGATTTGGATTTAACGGTAAATCCTTCTCGCTTAGATCCGGGATCGATACCAACCGCTATAGGTTGATAGTTGTGGCTTGAAGGTTCTACGTTAAGTCGGACACAAAACACTCCTTTCCTCCAAAATGGTGTTGCTTTACCTGACTTAATCCAACGCTTAGCGCGGCTTGGGGTAGTCGGCATTAACGGTCTACTTTCACTGCTTACAACGGGTACAAACATTTACGGTAAGTCCTATTTCTAGGTGTATATTTCCCTTCGCCACTGACTGCCAGAGCGGTTAAAAACTAGGGAGGCATTCTTAACGTCTTGCGAGATACCACTCTCAGGCAGTTCAGTATTAATGGCTAGACACTGTTTTAGTCTTGAATTAAGAAGGTGGTAAACCTCCGTCTTTCAAGCCCCACGCCTTTAGGCTGGGGTCAGTGACCATAACGTTCATCATTAAGGTCAAGCCGATTGCAAGTTGCTCGACCTATGGGAGTTTTAGGGACAATATTTAGGCCATCTGCTGTCCAGATAAAATGTTCTGACCACTGCTGCTGACGAGGATTAAATAATAAACATTCTTGCTGAGTTTCCTGGTCAATTCCGTTGGTAAAATTGTAGTGGCGTTCGTTGCAGCGACGGCAAGCTAATGCTAAATTTTCACTGTCATCAGCTCCGCCTAGAGATTTGGGCATGAGATGATCTATGGTAAACCGATCAGGGCTTAGATATTCTGGAGAGTGGCAGTATTCGCAGAGATATTTAGCTCGTTGTCGTATAAATTGTCGAGTGCGATCGGACACCATTTAGCTTGAGTGGAAAGTTGGGCGTTAATCAACGTAAAAATTCGGGATAGTTCGATGATGCCAGCTAATTCTGGAATTTCCTCGACAGTTAACAAATCTAGTCTTTTTCTCTCTAGCAGTTCTTCCATGCGAGATTGAAGATCGTCGGTAAATCTGAATAAGTAAATATTCCCAAATTCTACCATTTTGATGCCTTGGGGCATCAAAGAAGAAGGTTTTACCATTAATTGAGTATTCATCAGAAAAATGGGTAGAAACCCCGTCCTTTTAGGACGGCTTTACATTTTTGATTTACTACCGCCTTGGGACTGGTTAATTTGGTGTACTTTTGTATTGCACTTTCAACGGGACAATTACCGCCTCAAATCTTCCAATCCTGTACGCATAGTATTTTGCTCTTTTCGAGCCTAAGAAAGCGGGGTAAAGTTAGCTTCGCCAAGGTTTAATGAGCTTGTTAGGCCCGTAGCACTGTCGAGCGTGACCTTAAGACTGTTTAACTACCAGCGACAGAGCAGGGAACTAGCTTCGCATTCTCCCGGTGTCGTGACTCAAAAAACGTAGCCAATTAAGACTTAGGCTGGTCAGAACGGCTTGTTAGATTTCTCCTTCAAGCCTCATGCCTTTAGGCTGAGGTTCCTGACAGGAATAACAGATCTCAGATACTCTGGGAATATTGTAGCTTATCCGTTGTTAAGGAATGAGAATTAAATAACTTACAATGCGTGATGGTTCTTGTGGGATGGGCGTCCCGCCCGTCCAGCAATGGCGGGCGGGACACCCCACAAACTTGTGTAAATTATTTAATTCGCGCTCCTAAGTAATTTAAGGAAAGAGCGATCGCACTTGCTATAAAACACGATCGCTCCTAATTAATTACAACATTCGTTCTAATTGAGTCGATCGCACTTGTGCCAATTTCTCAGCCCCTGTCGTATCAAAAACGATCGCGTGTTTAGCCGCCGGTAACAACCGCTGTAAAATCTGTATGTATCCATCAGCATCGCCCCGACGGTGGAACCGAGCAACCACCAATCGCTGCATATTTGGCAATTGCCGCACGATACACCAGGGATGAGTGTTTAATTTGGGCTTGGATGTTGGTATCATAGGGTAATCCTTCCCGCCGAAAGCGGGATTTGGTAGAAAAACGGTCGCCCTTAAGTTTTCGAGGCTAGGAGGGCGATCGTTTTCAGTGTACATAGCTATTGTCGGGTATATATGCACCGATGTCAAGCCAAATATGGGCTACGTTAGACTGCGGATTCGAGAACTAGCTGAGCAAAGAGGTTGGACGTTCAAAGAAGTTGCCGATCGCTCGGGAGTCAACTACAACACAGTAAAAAGCTACGGGAGGCGCGATGCTTTGAATACAGTCGATCTTTCTGCTGTCTACAAAATTGCCCGCGCCTTCGACGTGACGATGGAAGATTTGGTTGAGGTTTTGGAAGATTGAGGGCGCACCAATGGGGCGAGTTCGACTAAAAATTCGAGAGTTGGCAGAAGAAAAGGGCTGGACGCTGCAAGACGTGGCAGATCGCCAAGAGGGTCAATTACAACACGGTTAAAGGGTACGCTAGACGCGATGATGGGATGAGTATGGTCGATCTGAGTGCCGTTCAGAAGATCGCCCTTGCTTTTGATGTCATGAGTCAACTACCCAGCATCAAGCGGAGTACCGCCGGAGATGTGGGCTTGTATCTGAGCTCCACCGCAATTGGGAGAATCTTTGCAGAATCTCAGCTTTAGTTTCACGGCCCGACACATTAGGGGATGCTGACAAGCTCCCCGTACTCGTCCAGTCCTGCCGGACAAGCAACGTTCTCATGGCAATATTTCGCGCACCCACCAAATCAGCATGAAGCTCGTGTCCGCAACATTCACAGCGAAACAATAGCCCTTTTTTTGGTCTATTGCCTGCTGATGTGTGTCCGCAGTTTGGACAGCTTTGCGAAGTATAATGAGCTGGGACTTTAGTAGCTAAAGAGCCGTTCAAATTAGCTTTGTAGTCAATATAGCCGTGCAATTCGGCAAACGACCATTTAGCTTTATTTCGATTAGCTCTTCGCTGTTTCTTGCTAGCCTTTTTACCAGACTTGGACTTAATTCTCTCCCGAACTCCGGTTAGGTTTTCCAGTCCAATCAAAGTATTAGGTTTGGCAATATCCTTGCTAATTTGGTGGTTCACGTCAGCGATAAACCGTCTTTCTCTTCCCGACAAAGCAATTAGTCTGCGCTTTGCCGAACGAGTGTCTTTACGCTGAAGAGTTTGTCTAGCTTTATGATAGCGGTTGGCTTTATGTCTAGCTTCTGAACCTGAGTAGAAATTAGACTTGTTTTGTAAGTCTGTTTCTACGGCTAAGTAGCGCATCCCCACGTCAACGCCAGAAATTATGGTTATTTTCAGTGGGTCGAGTTCAGGGGTTTCTACCTCAATACTTACCATCAAATAGTAAACCTTAGAGGAACGCTGATAGACAATTTTAGCTGCTCCAAACTTGGAACCCTTGGCAATCAAATCCAGATGCTTGTTGTAGCCATCATACGAAACTACTATTCTACCAGCTAGGGTAATAATACTCACCCTCTGCTCGGATTTGAACGAGTAGTCGCGCTGATAATTCAAGGTACAGGTTCGAGAAATATACTTAGGGGGCTGGTCTAGTCCTTTGTACCTTTTCTTGGTGTACCCTTTGGCAATAGCATCGTTAGATTGTTTTACCTTAGTCCAGAGTGTTTTGTAGGTTGCCGACACTTGTCTGGGTACATTGCAAGCCATCTGAGCGCCCAGCCCAAATCGAACACGCAATTCGTTGTAAACAGCCTTTTGCAACTTAGCGCCATTGCTGGTTTTGTTCGCATCAAAAGCAACTCGCGAAGTATGATTCAAGGCATCGCGATAAGCCAAGGTAGTCTGAGACACCAAACCTTTGTGCTCGGCATTCAGGTTGAGTTTTAGCTTGGCGGTGATTATTTGAGGCATTACTTTCACGAACTCTGAGAAAATTCTATCTCGTGAAGATGGCAAAAGCAAGTGGTGTAGCAAAAATTATTTGTTCGCTCATCGACCGCCCCTCACCTTCGGACACATAAAGTCATCGGTTTGGTTCGGGGCGGCTCTCTTCGCTCACGCAAATTCCTCCCGACGCTCACCTGGGTACAGGTAGAGCGCGGGACTCCTTTTGGTTTAGTTGAAGATTTGGTCGAGTTTTTGGAATAGTAAGGGCGATCGCGCTAATGGGATATGTTAGATTGCGGATTCGAGAACTAGCTGAGCAAAGAGGTTGGACGTTCCAAGAAGTTGCCGATCGCTCGGGAGTCAACTACAACACAGTAAAAAGCTACGGGAGGCGCGATGCTTTGAATACAGTCGATCTTTCTGCTGTCTACAAAATTGCCCGCGCCTTCGACGTGACGATGGAAGATTTGGTTGAGGTTTTGGAAGATTGAGGGCGCACCAATGGGGCGAGTTCGACTACAAATTCGAGAGTTGGCAGAAGAAAAGGGCGATCGCGCTAATGGGATACGTTGATTAATGCCGTACTTATCGCCGCAGTTTCTTTACTTGTTCGTAAACCATATAACTACCTTCTATAGCCGATCGCCCGCTATCCCCTAAAATAATTTCTACTCCCTCAATCCAAAATCTCAAATCTCAAATCTAAAATCGAAATGACTCATTCCACCGATATCGTCACCCTCGCCCGCTGGATGGCCGCCGACTTCAGCAACCAAGCCCAAGCCTTTGAAAATCCGCCCTTCTTCGCCCACATCCGCGTCTGCATGAGGCCTTTGCCCCTCGAAGTTCTGGATGGGCTCAGCTTGTACCTAGAACAAGCCTACGATATTGAACTGAATGTACCGTACCGAGTCCGAGTCTTAAAATTAGTCCCGGTGGGCGATCGAATCGACATCGAAAATTATGCCATAGAAAACGAAGAACAATTCTACGGCGCTGCCCGCGACCCGCAACGGCTGCAAGAAATCAAAAAAGCACAACTGACTCTACTTCCCGGCTGCACCTTTATTACGCAGTGGACGGGCCACAGCTTCAAAGGGTCTGTCGAACCCGGAAAAGGCTGCATGGTGGTCAGAAAGGGCAAAAAAACCTATCTAGACAGCGAATTCGAGATTGACCAAGACAAATTTATTAGCCACGATCGCGGACGTGACCCAGAAACCGACGCCCATGTCTGGGGAGCCCAGGCCGGCCCCTTTGAATTCACCCGCCGGGCCAGTTTCGCCGACGAAATTCAGGTTTAATCAAAAAAAACAGACTCCTTCCTAGGCGAACACGCTTGATTAAAGGTTCAGAATGCACCATAACCTGATACATTAACCCAGTATTGGCAAGCAAGATTCACCGTTGATTTATGAAAGTCCTGGTTATTGGTGGCGATGGCTATTGCGGTTGGGCAACCGCACTCTACCTTTCTAACAAGGGTTACGAAGTTGGCATCCTCGACAGCTTCGTGCGGCGGCACTGGGATCTGGAACTGTGCAGCGACACCCTCACTCCCATCGCACCGATTCAGCAAAGACTCCAGCGATGGCAAGATTTAACGGGCAAGTCGATCGACTTGTTCGTCGGTGACATCACCAACTACGATTTTCTCAGCAAAAGCATGAGAAAATTTGCACCAGAGGCGATCGTCCATTTCGGCGAACAGCGTTCGGCACCTTTCTCAATGATCGATCGCGAACACGCAGTCCTCACTCAAGTCAATAACGTCGTCGGGACACTCAACCTGCTGTACGCCATCCGGGAAGACTTCCCCGACTGTCACCTAGTGAAATTGGGGACAATGGGCGAATACGGCACGCCGAATATTGACATTGAAGAAGGCTACATTACGATCGAACACAACGGTCGCAAGGATACACTACCCTATCCCAAACAACCGGGCAGTTTCTACCACCTGTCAAAAGTCCACGACTCCCACAACATCCATTTTGCTTGCAAAATCTGGGGTTTAAGAGCCACCGACTTAAATCAGGGCGTCGTCTACGGCGTGCTCACAGATGAAACCGGCATGGATGAACTGTTGATCAACCGTTTGGACTACGACGGAGTATTCGGTACAGCATTGAACAGATTTTGCATCCAAGCTGCGATCGGTCATCCTCTGACAGTTTACGGCACGGGCGGACAAACCCGCAGCTTCTTAGACATTCGGGATACCGTGCGGTGCGTGGAATTGGCGATCGCCAACCCCGCCGAAGCCGGACAATTCCGCGTCTTCAACCAATTCACCGAACAATTCAGCGTGGGCGACTTAGCCTCCTTGGTGCAAAAAGCAGGCATGGCTATGGGATTAAAAGTAGAAATCAACCACCTCGAAAATCCCAGAGTTGAGAAAGAAGAACATTATTTCAATGCCAAAAACACCAATTTGCTAGACCTCGGTTTGCAACCGCACTATCTCTCAGATTCCCTGCTCGATTCTCTGCTGAATTTTGCTACAAAATATCAGCACCGTGTCGATAAAAACCAGATTTTGCCGAAGGTTTCTTGGAAGTAAGTTCGGGCCTCTCTCTGCGGGGAAAGAGCTTTTTAACGAACCGCGAAGGCGCGAAGGGCGCGAAGTAAGAGAAAAGAAGGGAAGAGAGGAGAAGGGTTCGCAAGTTCTGAATGGAGTTTGCTGTATATTAAGATGATCTCTCTTTTTTCTCTTTTGCTCTGTGTCCTCTGTGTCCTCTGCGGTTAATTAAAAAATTCCATAGCGAAGCCCCATTTGCCTCTGGAACAGAAATATTAATTGCCAGAACAGCAAAGGAAATTCACAGAATTAATTGCTTTGCCGAAGGTGTGGGATTGCTTTGAGGCGGGATAATTGTAGGGATAGGAATTCACGGAGTTTGTATGTTGCCCCCAGAAACATCACGAGAGTAATTAGTTGTGGTGAAGCTGCTAACAGAACCGTACTTAAACCAGGCAAGTAAATGGCCGAAAACAGGTCGTCACATTCTGGCACAATTTGATGAACATACCGTCGTAGTGTACCAAGCCTACCGTCCGGCGATCGGTCATTTTGCAGCGGAAAATGGTTATTTCGGCGGGGAATTCAGCCTGAATCGTATGAGTTGGATTAAGCCAAACTTTCTATGGATGATGTATCGATCGGCATGGGGAACAAAACCCGGACAAGAAGTAATTCTTGCTATTTGGCTGAAGCGATCGGCTTTTGACGAAATTTTAGCATCTGCTGTCCATTCTAATTTCGTTCCAGCAGTGTATGGAAGCGAAAAAGAATGGCAACAAGCTGTTAAAAATTCGGCTGTACGGCTGCAATGGGACCCGGATCATCACCCAAATGGATCGAAAATGGATCGGCGGGCAATTCAACTCGGTTTGCGCGGCAGTGTTTTAGCTAGTTACGCGCGAGAATGGATTGTTAAAATTGAGGATATTTCCCAATTCGTGCAGCAACAGCGTCAATATAACGGAGGCGATAGCACGCAATTACTGACTCCTTGTGAGGCAGTGTATCCTGTCATCGACCCCGACATCTTCCAGAGGCTAGGATTATCGGCTCCCTAAGTAACTTACTATCTATGAAAATTGCTCTTTTCACTGAAACATTTTTGCCGAAAATAGACGGCATTGTAACGCGCCTGATTCACACTGTAGATCACTTGCAGCGATCGGGCGAACAAGTTCTGATATTTTCTCCAGATTACGGGATTAAAGAATACAAAGGCGCACGAGTTTATGGTGTGGAGGGTTTGCCTTTGCCGATGTACCCGGAATTGAAAATGGCACTTCCTTCTCCGGCTGTCGGTCGC
Source organism: Microcoleus sp. D2_18a_B4 (assembly GCF_036702475.1). Lineage (NCBI taxonomy): Bacteria > Bacillati > Cyanobacteriota > Cyanophyceae > Oscillatoriales > Microcoleaceae > Microcoleus > Microcoleus sp. D2_18a_B4. The sequence continues at coordinate 111,043 of NZ_JAUBTL010000007.1, read as the reverse complement.
CAATTAGAGCAGTTTAAACCTGATATTATTCATGTTGTCAATCCCGCTATTTTGGGATTGGGGGGTATATATTACGGGAAAAAGTTCAACATTCCGATTTTGGCTTCTTACCACACGCATTTGCCCAAATATTTGCACCACTACGGTTTTGGAGTCCTCGAACCTTTATTGTGGGAATTGCTCAAAGGTGCTCACAACCAAGCAGAACTGAATTTATGTACTTCTACAGCAATGGTAGAAGAATTGAGAACCCACGGCATTGAGCGGGTAGATTTGTGGCAGCGGGGTGTAGATACTGAAATGTTTGTCCCGGAATTGGCAAGTCGAGAAATGCGATCGCGCCTTTCTGAAAATAACCCAGACAGTCCCTTGCTGCTGTACGTCGGCCGCCTCGGTGCAGAAAAAGAAATCGAACGCATCAAACCAGTCCTCGCAGCGATTCCCGACGCCCGCCTCGCCCTAGTAGGAGACGGCCCGCATCGGCAAACCCTGGAACAATATTTTGGCGGTACACCCACCAATTTTGTCGGCTACCTCAAGGGGCAAGAACTCGCAAGAGCTTACGCATCGGCCGACGCCTTCATTTTTCCCTCCCGCACCGAAACCCTGGGCTTAGTGCTCCTAGAAGCAATGGCTGCGGGGACGCCTGTAGTGGCGGCGCGCAGCGGCGGAATTCCCGATATCGTCACCGACGGTGTTAACGGATATTTATTTGACCCCGCCGACGAAGAAGGAGCACTCGCCGCCACCAAGCGTCTGTTTGCGAATCCCGAAGAACGGGAAACCCTGCGCCATAACGCTCGCCGAGAAGCCGAACGCTGGGGTTGGGCCGCCGCCGCCGCACAACTGCAGCGGTACTATCAATCCGTGGTGTTTGCCGAGTCTATGCCCAGAGCGGCCTAAATGTCAGGATCTGTAGCACCTTTAAACATCGCCGCCAGCTTAGCTTGGCTGTTCGATCGTCACTTGGTATTGAATAGGGATGTTTTCAAAGACCGATCGAACTTTTTTGCTGCATAAATTACCGTCGTTATCCTGCTGTTTTCGTATAGTAAACGAATTCTTGTAAACTCTTAGAAGATAGCGGTAGACATTGGTAAGCTGTTAGTCATTTAAATTTATTGCCTCAACCCCTTGCAGTATGGGGTCTGGCCCACAAATAGTGCAGTTTGAATGTCGAACAGCTTAGTATGTAATAGGATAGGCTACCGTTTAAAACCAGCGCCGAAGCATCGGACTAAGCGAAAAAGTTTCGTAGTAAGCGTAACGGATCAGCCCCCAAAAGCGTAACGCATTGAATAGCGCTTTCAATATTTTGTTGAAAGCTTTGAGAGATACCTCCCTATTAGGGATCGCTAAAAGCGATGCCTGATCTGCCATACACAGTATATCGAGGCGCAATCCTGGATTTACCGGGTTAAATGTATCTGTTGCGTTTACCATTAAACTATGAGTAAGCTCTGTAGGAATGCCTTGCGCGCTGCTTTCATAGCGCCCTTTACCTGACTGGATACGGTCGCCGAGTGCGCTAAAACAGTCACACCGCGCGCTGTGGCCGAGCACAGGGCGTCCAATCCACATTGCACTCTCGATCGAACTAAAGCCTGTCACCTAATTTTCAGGCCTTCTGTTTTGCGAACTCAAGTTCAGCTTGAATTGACGAACCCTCATCAGTAAGCTGTCGCGCCTTTTAATTGCATATTCAGGGCGGGCGGGACGCCCAACCCCTACTCCCCACAAGAGTTAGATTGTTTTTTGACAGACAATTTAAATGCCGCAACAGCTTATCGAGGTTGGAAAAAAGATCGATCGAGCATACAAAACAAGCAAACTGAAGTTGCGTGCGCCACTTTTGAACTCACGATTCATCAAAACGACAAGCGAGTGCCGATGCGCTGGCAAACAAATTCAAGAGTTTGCACCGCCGCCGAATCTAGCGCCGATCGACCTGCGGTCAGTCTACCCCTCTGAGCAAGCAGTTAATCATGACATTCTCCAATACTGGTAGCGTTCTGGCTACACTGACTCAAGTCAATTTTATGGGGGCATTGACCTCCCGTGTTAAGAGCCTGCCAGTTCCTGAATTAGTGTGCCTGCTGGACTTTATCACGGCTGAATTTCAGCAATTTATCCGGGCGATGGACCTGATTAACAATGAAGCACTCGAAAGTCTCTTAGAGCAACTTTTAGATGCCTTCACTGTCAAAATTGGCCAAATTTTGCAAGCAGACCGGACAACAATTTTTTTGGTTGACTCCAACAAAAATCAACTGTGGCACAAAACACTCGATCCACTGACGGGCGAGGAGGTAGAAGTACGCTTGCCTATGGATGCAGGCATTTTAGGCTACGTAGCAACAACCGGAAAATCTATTAATGTCGCCGAAGCTCGATCGCACGAGTATTTTAATTCCGAAGTAGACGAACCACCGGGCTACCACATCGAGACCATGCTGTGTATGCCAATTTTTAGCAGCAAGAGCCAACAGGAACCCGTGGCGGTGGTCAGACTGTTAAATAAAGCTGGCAAAGTCTCCTTTAGCGAGGAAGACGAACAGCAGTTCCAGGCTTTTGCAGATTCGATCGGGATTATTCTCGAAAGCTGTCAGTCTTTCTACGTCGTGGCCCGCAACCAGCGAGGGGTTGCCGCACTTTTGAGAGCGACCACGACTTTGGGTCAAAGTCTTGACTTGGAAACCACTTTGCGCTCTGTCATGGATCAAGCTCGCGACTTGATGCAGGCCGATCGCAGCACGCTATTTTTGTTAAATCGGGAAACCAACGAACTTTGGACAAAATTAGCTAAGGCTGACGGCACAACGATGATGGAAGTCCGCCTTCCGGCGAATAGGGGAATTGCTGGCTACGTGGCTTCGACTGGTCAACCTCTAAATATTACAGATGCTTACGACGATCCCCGCTTTGACCCTTCTACAGACCAGCAAACGGGATACCGCACTCGGACTGTCTTGTGTATGCCGGTGCATAACGCTAAAGGTGAGCTGATCGGGGTAACTCAGCTAATTAATAAGAACCAAGGTACTTTCACCCCTTCCGACGAAGAGTTTTTGCGAGCGTTTAATTCCCAAGCAGGAATGGCGTTGCAAAATTCTCAACTGTTTCAGAACGTGATGGTGGAAAAGCAGTATCAGAAAGATATGCTGCAAAGTCTTTCTGATGCAGTGATTTCCACTGATTTGAAGGGGCGAGTGGTGACTATCAACGAAGCAGCCCTAGAATTGTTGGGCTGTCCGGTAAATCAAGCTAAAAGCAAACCAAATCCCCAGATTTGGGAAGATAAACTGGTGAATCGCTATGTTTGGGAAGTTGTGCCGATCGAAAATTTGCAATTTCGACTCGAAGACAGTCTCAACAATGCTGCCAGACATTACGTTCCCGAACAAAGTTTAACTGTGGGACTGTTGGTAGAAAAAACGCTCAATTCTCAACAAAAAGAAGAAGAAGAAGAAGAAGAAGAAGAAGAAGAAGAAGAAGAAAGTTATATTTTGGCCGTGCCCGATCGCACTGATCCTAATTTATATTACGCTTGGGGCGAAAACCGCGCGTGGACTGAGGAAGTAGCGCTGGCAGAATTAGCTAATGCCCAATCTCTATTTGCGCTGCGAAATTCTGCCCTGTATCACCCTTATTGTCCGCTGCCCATCCCCGCCGCTCGAATAAAAGTAATTGAACGTAGTTTGAATTTGACTGTCAACCCGCTGCTCAATCCAGAGGGCGGCGTGCGTGGCGGTTTAGTGGTACTCGAAGACATCAGCCACGAAAAGCGGATGAAAAATACGATGTACCGCTACCTGACTCCTGGAGTCGTAGATAAAGTGATGGCCTTGGGTGAAGGCGCCCTGATGGTGGGCGAACGCAAAGAAGTGACTATTTTATTTTCCGACATTCGTGGCTATACCACGCTGACCGAAAATTTGGGAGCGTCCGATGTGGTATCCCTGCTGAACGAATATTTTGAGACGATGGTGGAGGCCGTTTTCCACTACGAAGGCACTTTAGACAAGTTTATCGGCGATGCTTTAATGGCGGTTTTCGGCGCGCCCCTGCCGCTGAATCCTCCGGAAAGTCACGGTTGGATGGCGGTTCAGTCGGCTTTAGATATGCGCCGACGTTTGAAAGAGTTTAATGATTCTCGCCCCGGCGCCGATCCGTTTCGCTTCGGAATTGGGATTAGTTCGGGAGAGGTGGTTTCGGGAAATATTGGTTCCCAAAAGCGAATGGATTACACGGTAATCGGGGATGCGGTGAATTTGAGTTCGCGCTTGGAACAGCTTACAAAGGAGTACGGCTGCGATATAATTTTGAGCGAATTTACATACAGTTTGTGTCGCGAAGGGATTTGGGTGCGAGAGTTGGACAAGGTGCGGGTTAAGGGAAAAAATCAGCCGGTGGGTATTTACGAGTTGCTGCAAAATAGTTCTGAACCCATTGATGGGGAAACCGTTCGGTTTTTGGAACTTTACAGCAACGGTCGGGATGCTTATATTGCTAGAAATTTTCACAAAGCTATTAATTGTTTTGAAGCGGCTTTAGCTATGCGACCGAACGATCGACCTGTGGAAGTTCACCTCGACCGATCCCTGAGCTATTTGGAAGTACCCCCGCCCGATGATTGGGACGGCGTGCATACTATGACAACCAAGTAGTAGATTATATTACATCCGAGTGTTCAAAAGTAAAAAGATTTGATAAACTTTTGATATATTCCTTATGACAGAGTTAAGAAGTGGAAAAATGTGAAAACATAAATCGGATGCCATATTAAAGTTAGTATTTATTTCCAGGCTAACAATTAAATGAGTTATTTATCTGTTCCTAATGCCACAAAAGCCGATCGGATTCTGGTGGTAGACGACGCACCAGATAATGTTTTGTTGGTGCAGACAATCCTAGAAGAAGAAGGTTACGAAATTAGCACGGCAGAAAACGGCTTTTCGGCCTTGAGTCAAATTGACAAGTCAGCCCCGGATTTGGTACTGCTAGACGTGATGATGCCGGGAATGGATGGTTACGAAGTCACTAAACGAATCCGAGACAATAAGGAATTGCCCTTTATGCCGATTTTGCTGATCACTGCTCACGACAGTGCCAGCGTAGTGCAGGGATTGGACATGGGAGCAGACGATTTCATCCGCAAACCCGTCGAAATGGATGAACTGCTGGCGAGGGTACGATCGCTCCTGCGGCTAAAACACAGCGTAGACGAGCGCAATTCGATCGCCCTCCAGCGCGAAGATTTTGTCTCCCGACTCGCTCACGACTTGCGGACGCCCCTCGTAGCAGCTGATCGAATGCTAAGTTTAATGCAGCAGGGAGCTTTGGGAGAAATTTCCCTCCCCATGCGCGACGCTTTCGGGACGATGGTTCGCAGCAACAAAAACCTGATCACGATGGTAAATATGTTGCTGGAAGTATATCGCTACGAAGCAGGCCGCAAATCCCTAAGTTTCGCTCCCGTGGACTTGCGCCAGCTTATTACAGAAGTAGCTGAAGAACTAGCTCCCCTAGCGGATGCTAAAGGTTTGTCGATAAATTTAGACTTGACAGAAAGTGCAGAAAGTGCACCGATTGCGAAGTATCCGGGCGATCGTCTGGAACTGCACCGCTTGCTAACAAATCTCATCGGAAATGCGATTAAATTCACCGACAATGGCTCAATAGATGTCAGCTTAAAAGCTGCCAATTCACCTGCTTATACGAGCTTCAAAAACCAACCGCTGGCATGGGTAATCATAGAAATCAAAGACACCGGCGCCGGCATTTCTCCCACCGAACAAGCAAAGTTATTTGAAAGGTTTAGCTCGGGAACTCACAAGAAATCCAGCACAGGTTTGGGACTACACCTCTGTCGCCAAATAGTCGAAGCTCACCGCGGCACGATCGACGTAAAATCAGAGTTGGGCAAAGGCAGTTTGTTTACTATTCGCTTGCCTTGTTAGAGCGGTATAATTAACTCTAACTTTGGGGTGGAAATGCCCACATTACTAGAGATAAACTGTAATTGTAGGGTGTTCCGTGCGTACCTAATCGAATTAGGGTTAATTTACCAGATGTCCTATAATTACTTGGCAACCGAATTTATGGCAATATGTCTAACTGTCCAGTTTGCGGTGCTGAATACAGAGAAGAAAAAGCAGAGTTTTGCTCGATTTGCGGCTGGGATGTGACTCCCTACCCGCAACGTGCTAAGCCTTCCAAAACTTATTTAAAAAAAGAACAAGTTAGATTGCAGTGGGCAAAACAAATGTGGGAATTGGCCCGCACTCAACAAAATTGGTCAGCTAAATTTGATGAGTTGCATGGGGAATTGCAGCAAGGTGCGATCGCCCGCACGTACCTGCAATCTCAGTTAGAATGGGTTCTCTACCGCCTCGAACAACTAAACCCCGAATTGATTGTCAGCACTCTACTGCGGCTGGAAGACAAAATCGGCGCTATACCTGCGACAACTCCGGCTATCTCCGAAGTGGGGATGGACTACCGCCAACTGACAAAGCTATTAGAAACCGGAAAATGGCGCAAAGCTGATGAACACACTTGGGAACTCTTGCTGCAAATCGCTGTCAGGGAAGACGAAGGCTGGCTGAGTGCAGCCGATATTGACAGTTTTCCTCCTACAGACCTTCGCACGATCGACAAACTTTGGCAACAATACAGCAGCGGGCGGTTCGGGTTGAGCGTGCAGCAGCAGATTTGGGAAAGTACCGAGGCAAATTATACTGAATTTTGCGATCGAGTCGGCTGGCGAGTCAAGGAAAATTGGAAATATTACAGCGAGCTCTCCTTCAACGAAGATGCTCCCCTGGGACATCTCCCCGTCACCGCATGGAGACAGCGCGCCTGTTACGGTGCTGGTAAACTCACCGCAGCAGAAAACTTTGCCCGCATCGCTGCCAAACTCGCAAGTGGCGATCGGTAATCATCAAAAAAAAATCAAAATCGACATTAACTGCTATAATCAAAACGGTTTAGCAACTGGGGCTGTGGCTCAGATGGATAGAGCAAGCGCCTCCTGAAGAATCGGGCACCCTGCGAGGAAACTCTGGGAGTGAATGTGGTCAAATTTGGTGAAACCTAAAGAGTTCGTGGGTTCCTATGACTCTAAGGCAATACCAAGCCAAGCCTGAGTTCAGGGCGATTAAACAATCGCCTATATTGAAATCAGGAAGGTTTAGAGACTAGACGGTCACCACCTAAAGGCTGCAAGCCTATGGTGAAGGTATAGTCCAGAGAGTGGGGAAACTCACACAAATCTGAAGCGCTAGGTCGCCGGTTCGAACCCGGCCAGTCCCGTTAAAAATCAAGAAAAATTAACAGCAGGAGGGGTAAGCCTAAGTTTTGCCTCTCTTTTTTGCATATCCGCTAACGAATTCGCCCACAGACGAATACTTGCTGGAAGACGAGGACTTACGCAGAACCTCTCTCTCTAGAGTCCATCTGAAATCTAAAATCTAAAATCCCCCGTTTAAGCCCCAACATAAGCGTAGAGTCAATCTAAAATCTAAAATCTAAAATCTAAAATCCTATGATCCCCAGACCCTGTTTTAAGTTTTAATTTTTAATTCCTGTTAGTGGGCTATACGTGCGGTATTTTTTGCTATGGTTCCTTTGTGAGTTACATAAAATTTTTATAGGTTTAGATGTGGTTAAGAATCAATTCAAACACGCGGCGTTACCAGCCTTTGAATACTTCACGCAGTTTTTGGTTCCTAGTAGGGCTTTTGATGGCGTTTTGGTTGGGCTACCAGCAGCTTAAGAGCGAATCTCAGAGACCCCAAGCTGTGTTAGTTCTAGGTGGGGCTATTGAGCGAGAGGTGTTTGCGGCCAAATTTGCTCTGGATCACCCTGAATTGCCAATTTGGGTGTCGTCTGGCAGCAATCCTGAGTTCGCGGAATGGGTGTTTTCAGAAGCGGGAATTGAGTCCGATCGCGTGCACTTAGACTACAGAGCAGTGGATACGGTAACAAATTTTACCACCCTGGTAGATGAATTGAAAGCTAGAGGGATTGAGAGCGTGTATCTGATCACTTCTGACGATCATATGCGGCGAGCTCAGATTATCGGCGAAATCGTACTCGGTAGTCGAGGCATTAGTTTTAAGCCTGTGGCAGTTCCGTCTGGGCGAACCCCCGAACCAATGGAAAAAGCTGTTCGCGACGGCGCTAGGGCTATTCTTTGGCTGACCACCGGTTATACAGGTGCTAACTTCAGCCAAGCCCGAATGGAATAAACAAAGGAAAGCATTGAGCAAGTTTTAATTTTTTTCCATTCCCTCTGGTTTTAAAACTTGTCTCCTCTAGCGATTTAACGAACCGCGAAGACGCTGATGACAAATTCGTAAAAGAAGAGAAGAGAAGAGAAGGAGTAGTTTAAAATTAATAGATGAACTTCAAAAGCTAAAGTTAATGACCGACCAAATTCTGCCGCAAGTTCTGGATAAAATTTTGAGTGACAGCAAAACGCCGGATGCTGTTTTTTCGGCTTTGGTGCCGGCTTTAGGCGAGGTGTTAAATTGCGATCGGGTCTTTCTCTACCTCCGCAATCCTGAAACGCAAAGAGGCAGAGTACCTTACTGCTGGCGTCGCAACTCGAACTTTCCAGAGATTGGGGACGCGGAATGGAAAAAAGAACCAGAATCTTTAGGGGAAGAAGACCCTTTGTTTGCAGCAGCTTTGCGAACTGAACCTTCGATTTTTGTTGAGGATGTTGAAACAGCAAATCCTGAAGTAGTCAACAAAAATTTTGAGGCAAAAGAGTTCGGACATCGAGCTTTGATTCACGCTCACCTTTGTGCTGACGGCTTATTGTGGGGGGTTTTGCAGCCTTGTATGTTCGATCGCCCCAGAGTTTGGACTGACTTCGAGCGCCAAGTTATCGCAGCAGTTACAGAAAAAATTTCGCCTTTAGCTGTCGCTTATGTCACCGCCTCAACATCAAAAGATGAGCCCTAAAAATCAATAATTTACTTGTAGGGAGGGGGTGGGCAATGAATTAATGCCAACTTAAGACTAAAACCCGGTCTCGGTCGGGGTTTTAGCCGGAGATCAATCCCCTTTCCGGGGGAAGAAACACCGTTTCCGGTTCCCCCCTTTTTAAGTTAGGGGGGATCGATGCGCTAATTTTTACACAAAAGTCGGGTACTAAATTTGAGCTGATTGTTCTCACCAATGGTGAGGTGTGCATCGCCCTAGGGATAGACTTAGTGCACAATTCCTGTTTAAAAAACGCCCCAATTTTGGATGCCCCGACTGCTGAAAACCCCTTGAGCCCGACTAATATCATCCTCAGCGCCATCTACTACCACCAAATAATCGCCGGCCCGCAGGCGATCGGTGTAAATTCTAGCTGTTTCTTCGGGAATTCCCAAGTCAGTCAAGGCTTTCACCACTCCACCGAAATTCGCAGCCGCGACGCCAGTGCTTGCTACGGTAGCCACCAGTGAGGCGCCGAAAGTCCCCGCTGCAATCATCGGCCCGATTCCGGGAATAGCTAAACTTCCGAGACCAACTAGGAAGCTGGCTAAAGCACTATTTGTCAGAGTTTCTCCAACCACTGCTGATCCTGTGTCTAGATTTTTCTCGCCCACCTGAGTGCTAGTTTGAGTATCGCCTACAGACTCACCTGCATCCCTAGCAACAACCGAAACTTTATCCATTGGAAACCCGGAAGATTTCAATTCTGTCAGAGCTTGCTCGGCATCTTCGCGGTTAGAAAACAATCCCAACGCGCGGGTTTGATTGCTTGTTACCATATCTTTCTTCTTATCCCCTGTAAAATTAAACTCAAATTCAAGCCTAATTATTGCGCTTGTTTTCAATCACTTATATTGATATTTTTCGATGTTTATCTTCAGCATTCATCTATCTGTAGATATAACCTGAAAAACCGCAACAAAAGTTATAAAATCAGCGACCCAAATCGTGCATCGCATTAATCTCGATCGCACATCTTTGAGTCAACGCTTGCAACTCCTCGCGATCCGAGGAACCGGGCGCTTCAATTAGCTTGCCAATTCGCACCGTCAGCGGCACCGGACGCGGCATTCCCGAACCTTTCGACGAAATCGCGTGAGTTCCCCACAAACTAACAGGTAACAGCGGCGCTTTTGCCTTAGCAGCTATCAGCGCCGCACCTAGTTTCGGTTCAGTAATTCTGCCGTCTGGCGTGCGAGTTCCCTGCAAAAATACACCTGTCGCCCAGCCATTTTCCAAAGAGTTGATAGCCGATCGAATTGCACTGCGATCGGCACTTTCCCGCTTAACTGGATAAGCACCGTAAAGCGTAATTGCCTGCTTCAAAATAGGAACTTTAAATAACTCTTCCTTTGCCATAAATGCGACGGGCCGCCTCATGCAATTAGACAAAATCGGCGGGTCAAAATCGCTGGCGTGATTGCTGACTACCACCAGCGGCCCTTCTGTCGGAACATTTTCTGCACCGTAGATGCGGCCCCGAAAGTATAGGTGCAGCATCGGGCTGACAATTGACCATTTGAATAAATAGTAGAGAAGTAAACTTTCGACGGGTTCGCGACTTTTGCTCACAGAAAAACCTTAAATTTTAAATTACATCGAATATTAGCCTATCAGTTCAGCAATCAAAAAAGTAGCACTACACGGATTTTGACACGGATACACGGATAGGCCCAGCGATCGGACTGTTTAGCTAATTGGCTAAGTTGACTATCATCAGTGTATCCGTGTTTATGCGTGTCGTGCTGTTAGATGATTGGGCGGTTGAAACCGCTTTGCAAGCTTGTGTAGCGCCAGAATTTATTCTGGCGAATTCTTTACAAAGGCTCAATTTCCGGCCAGCATAGCTTTCTGTCCTTCCGAAGAAGTCGCGTAGCCCAAGAAATCCTTAACTGCTTGGCTAGGAGGATTTTTGTAGGCGTAGTACAACTGCCGTTTGTAAGGATAGTTACCCGCATCCGGCGTCGCACCGTTAACGGGAACAACGCGCACTGTTCTCTGATTGGCTACTTGAGCGAAAGTCGCATAGCCAATGCCGTTGTTGCCTAAAGCTTGCAGCAGGGGAGTTGTAGCATCTCGATCGAGCGTGGTAATATTTGGCGCAGTCCCAAACTCGCCACCTCCGAGCACTTCTTCTTTAAACGTTTGGTGAGTGCCACTAACTTCGGGTCGATTTATCACTTTAATCGGGCCTGCCGGGCCGCCGACTTTCGACCAGTCTTGAACATTTCCCTTGAAGATATCTTGAACTTGAGCGGAGGTTAAACCTCCTTTAAACGGGTTGTTAATGCCAACTACAGGGGCGATCGTATCTAGGGCAACAGGCACAGCAGCCAAACCCTGACCTTGTTCTTGAGCCGTCAAAGGTCGCGATACCGCTGCAATATCGGCTGTTCCCGCCACCAAATCCTGAATTCCTTTTTCAGAACCGTTCGCTTTGGTATCGACTCTCGTGCCCGAAAATTTGCCTTGAAAGCCGTTCTTGAGGTTCTGATTGATTGTCACCATGCTGGTGGAACCGTCAATTCTCACCGCCGTGCCCGCAGGTACGGAAGCTGGAAGCGCAAAGGAAGTAGCTGCAACAGGCGAAGCAGCACCGCCCACTACTGGCGCGACGGGAAGTGGGACGCCATCGCCTGCGGGTGTGGGAGTGGGGGGATTGTTACTAACATCTTGCGATGCTGGTTTGTTGAGAAAAAAGAACCAGCCACCACCGGCTAGCAAGAGAAATAACAGGATAAAAACTATGGGGGGAGGCCCGCTCTTAGCCATAAAATTGTCCTTAGCTGGGAAGTTCTTTGTTGTTGGAGTCGTCTAACATTTGTAGCCTGCGATTAACTTCATCGTCTAAGGTCATATTGTCTAATTCTGCCTGAAGTCTTTCTTGGGGATTCTCAGATATTTCTGCTAAAGCTTGCTGTTTGAGGTGGCGGCCGTGGACGGCATTTTTGGCTTGCTCAAACTGCGATCGAGCTGAATCTATACTGAGGTCGTTGTTGACTTTGGATATGGCTCCGAGGGCTTCGTTAATCTCGGCCATATCTTTCATATTTTGCATATCGGTTTTGTAAGCTTCCAGCTTCATCCGTTCTCGATTTAGCTTGTCTTTGGAAGCGTTGACGTATTGTTCGGCTTGTTTTACTTGGGATTCTAATTGCGGCAGAATTTGTTCTGTCTGAATTACCTTCGCCATTGCCAAGCGGGCTGCTTCTTCGTTGCCGTTGCGCTGGGCTGTGATGGCTTGGCGCTCTACGGTTTGCATTTCCCTAACTTTTTCTTCATATTTAGTTTTGGCGCGCTGGTAGGCTGCAACTTGGGTGGAGACTGCTGCTGCTAGCTTTTGCACTGATTCTTGCATCGATCGCAGTGACTCTTCGGCTACCGCCACCGACACCTGGCCGCCGGATTCCACGGGCAGTCCCCACATCCAATTCCAGGCACCTACTATGGTTCTGCCTGCCTTGTCGCCCATCAACCAGTAAAGGACTTTTTTCATATAAACATCCAGATAAGCTTGGTTTTTACGCCTAGTTTACCAGAAATTTGGGTAAAAGCCCCGTCCTTATAGGACGGTTTTAATTGATTGCCGACTTTTGTTATAATCGTTTAGTTGCGTCAATATCTATTTTTCAAATTTCACTGCATTTTATTTCACTGCATTGTATTTTAAATAGTTGTATAATGATACTATACCACAGGTAGAATAACCGCCGATACACATGAGACACCAAGCTCAAACGACTGGTCGGAAAACAATAATGGTTAGTGGGTGGCGAACACCACGAAAAACACAGCTAGGCTAACTAACATAAGCCAAAACCAGAAAAGTAAATTCTTGGAAGTTAAAAACGTACCGTAGGGCATACGGAAACGTGAGAAGTAATTCTCGAACGCTTGGGGAGATAAAACCCTCTGGGACTAACTAAATTAGGCTCGATATTTGGTTCATTTGAACGGATATTTGGTTTAAGAACTGCCGCGAGGATAGATAGTTTTAAGGTATGTCGCCAGAACCAAGAATCCCCACGCCTGATAGCCGGGGAGTGTCAAATCAGGATTTGTCGATCGCCCCATCAGGCATGGCTGTTTCATTCTCACCAACAACATGAATTTTGACTCTTGTATGTAGTGCCAAGAGTGCATAACCCCGCCCTAGACCATTCAATCGGCAGGTCACACCAAGAGGGCCGGCACTCTTGGCACGACCCCTAGGTCGAATGAAACAGCCCTGCCCCGTCAGGTCGATCGATTTCTCGATTTTTGATTAATATTTTCTAACTGTCTCGATCGTCTATCCCAATTTGTACAACAGGCAATATGCGGATTTGCCTGTTGTGCTATTTGTTTTTGGGCAATCTTCAGGCCTGTTAACTCTCAATTTTATAACCTGCCGTTGAATAACAGGTTAAAAATAGATTAAGTGGGCAAATCTGCAAAACTGCTAACATTTACCAGCGCTAAATCGGGACAAGTCCGTTTGATCAAACCTGTGAGAACTTTGCCGGGGCCAATTTCCACTACGCGATCGATTCCTTGTTGTGGCAATTGCAGGGAAATTTCACGCCAGCGCACGCCTTTGGTCATCTGCTGAGTCAACCGCTGCTTTAAAGTGGCTGCGCTGGTAGTGGCTGACGGTTCTGCGTTCGAGAGCACCAGCATTTTAGCATCGGAAAACCTTGCAGACTTTAACGCTAGTTGAAACTCTGCAGCCACTGATGCCATCAGGGGAGAGTGAAACGCACCGGAAACATTCAATTTAACAGCGCGTTTGACTTTGATTTTGGCAAGCAAATCTTCTACTGCTGCGGGCGTTCCAGAAATCACGACTTGTGCTTCGCTGTTGTCGTTGGCCAGCACTACGTCTCGGCTGTATTGAATTTGCAGTTCTAGTTCCTGCCTGTCGAACCCGATCAAAGCCACCATTTGCCCGCCGGAGGCAGTGTCCATGAGTTCGGCGCGACGTTTGACTAAGCGCAATCCGGTTTCAAAGTCAAAGACGCCTGCTGCGTAGAGGGCAACATATTCTCCTAAACTGTGACCGGCAACTACCGCTGGTCGATCGCTTTTTTCTCGCATTAAGTCGGTCAAAATACTTTCTACTACGAACAAGCAAGGCTGAGTGTAGAGAGTCCGAGATAGTTGTGCTTCTTCTTTTTGGCAAACTTCCGGGACAGACCAACCTAAAATTTCTTTAGCGAGCTCAAATTTGGCTTTGGCTGTTGGCAAGTTTAATAAGTCTGCACCCATCCCGATCGCCTGGGAACCTTGTCCGGGAAATACCCATGCTGTTTTAGTCATTTTTCCGGTAATCTGCTAATTGGTGGTTGCTAATTGGTGATTGCAAAAATTCTTTCTTTCCCGCTTCTAAGTTCGCTCGCTGGTATCCGCTATCTTTCGGTTAACGAACTATCTACTCGCGACTCATAATTCTAACATCTAACTGCGATTTTTACCAGGTTTATTTTTTTTTGCTACTTTAATTTGATTAATAGGCGTAGCACAATTTTCAACCTTTAAGCCGGGGAAAGTCGATCGAAGAATAGAGGATTTTCCATTTCAGCACGCGCTTGTCAATAACTGCTGTCCGGGTGGTGCACCGCTGCGAACCTTGCCCTATGTATGGCGTGTTAAAGGATTTGTATTTTACTCGATCGAAGTCCCGACAATAACCGGAGCAAGTTTACAGCCGGCTGCCAAATATTACCTTCCCCATTGAAAAATCGCCGCCCCCCAACTCAAACCTGCACCGAAACCAGCAGCAGCAATAGTATCGCCCGCTTTAACTTTACCCAGACGCACGGCTTCGTCTAAGGCAAGGGGAATTGAAGCCGCTGAGGTATTGCCGTAATTCGCCAAATTGCTGATTACTTTTTCGGGGGGAATCTTTAGCCTTTGGGCAACTGCATCGAGAATCCGCTGATTGGCTTGGTGCAACAACAGCCAGTCTATTTCAGCAGCGCTAATATTTGCCCGAAACATAGCTTTTTCTATGACTTCCGGCACTTTTCTCACGGCAAAGCGATAGATTTCTTGACCATTCATTGTGATAGGTTCAAATCCGCCAACTCCGACGCTGACGCCCTCAATTAATTCTTTTGACTCGGCTTTGTAAGCCAAATTGAGAGACGAATTTTGCGTGCCGTCGCTGCGAATTTCAAATCCCAAAAAGTGATCGACTTCTGAAGCTTGCAATACTACCGCACCTGCACCGTCTCCAAATAGAATGCAAGTACCCCGATCCGACCAATTCACCCAGCGAGACAAAATATCTGCTCCGATCAGCAAAACATTTTGATAAACCCCTGTCCGAATGAACTGCGAGGCTGTCACTAAACCAAAAATAAAGCCCGAACAAGCTGCTGTCAAATCAAAAGCCACAGCTTTTGTCGCGCCCAACTGATATTGAATTTTACTGGCCGTGCCAAACAAATCGTCAGGACTGGAAGTCGCCAAAATAATTAAATCGATATCTGTCGGCGAAATTTCTGCCATTGCGATCGCCTGAAGCGATGCCTCGGACGCTAAATCGCACAAAGAAGTGCGAGTGTCCGCCAGCCTGCGGGAGCGAATGCCCGTCCGCGCGCTAATCCACTCGTCATTCGTTTCTACAATCTGACTCAAACCGTTATTATCCAGCGAAACCTGCGGTGTACAAGAACCGCTACCTGTGACGGCAATGCCGTACCCTGATTGCTGCAACATTCCTCTCCATTTACTCGCTGTTCGATCGAGAAATTAAAAATTAAAAACTACCAAT
This sequence comes from Microcoleus sp. D2_18a_B4, assembly GCF_036702475.1. Classification (NCBI taxonomy): domain Bacteria; kingdom Bacillati; phylum Cyanobacteriota; class Cyanophyceae; order Oscillatoriales; family Microcoleaceae; genus Microcoleus; species Microcoleus sp. D2_18a_B4. The sequence goes on along the minus strand of NZ_JAUBTL010000007.1, from coordinate 95,292 downwards.
TAAAATTATTTTTTAAACTGCTGAAATTACTTTTTTTTAAGCAAAACAGTTGGTTTAAGCTGACATTTTTAATTTTACATTTTTAATTTTTAATTCCTACTTACTGCCTCTAATTCACAGCTTCTTGTTCCAGAGCGCTTTGGTTGTTGGACGATCGAATTCGCTCCAGCACTTGGTTGTCAATAGCCTCCTTCGCCAAACGAATGGCATTGAAAATCGAGCCAGCTTGAGACGAACCGTGGCTGATAATGCAAACTCCAGCAACGCCCAATAGCAAACCGCCGCCGTGTTCAACGTGGTCTACCCGCTGCTTAAATCCTTGCAAGCTTTTTTGCAGCATAGGGTCGTTAATTTGATGTTGGAGTCCTTTGACCAACTCTTCCTTAAGCACCTGGACTACGACTTCGCCCACTGCTTCCGCAAACTTCAACAACACGTTACCGACAAACCCGTCGCAGACAATCACGTCGAATTTCCCCGACAGCACGTCGCGGCCTTCGGCATTGCCCACAAAAGGAATGTTCGGGTTGTCCACCAATAACTGGTGGGTTCGCACGGCTGCGTCGTTGCCTTTAGAAGGTTCTTCGCCAATGTTGAGCAGGCCGATTTTAGGTTCGGCGACGCCCAGCACGCACTGGCTGTAAATAGTTCCCATAAGAGCGAACTGCTCCAAAAATTTGGGGCGGCAGTCCACATTAGCGCCGACATCGAGAATGAGTACAGCGCTGCCCGGTATCATTGTCGGCAAAACCGCACCGATCGCAGGGCGATCGATTCCGGGGAGCCGGCCCAACCTGAGCAGGGCAGCAGCCATTGCCGCGCCGGAGTGACCGGCTGACACCACAGCATCAGCTTGCTGCTGCTTTACCAAGTTCATCGCTACGTTAATCGAAGCGTTGGGCTTGCGTTTGAGGGCACTCAAAGGTTCTTCGTGCATTTCGATCGCTCCTTCAGAAGGAACGATTTCTAGCTGACCTGTAGAGACGCGGCCGATCGCGTCTTGTTGCCGGAGCGAGTCTTCTATTTGCTGTGGGTCGCCCACAAGCAAAATCTCTACGCCTAATTCTTCTTGTGCCTTAAGCGCTCCAGCTACAACTTCGGCGGGGGCATGATCCCCACCCATAGCGTCTATCGCAATTCTTGCGCGTGTCGATCCCATTGACCAATGTTTGAGAAACACTAAAAATTCTACCAGGAATTGAACCTCCCCACGTCTAAAGCCGGGGGATTCTTGCCCACCAATCAAGGCGACAACGGGACATTCAAGTATCCCTCTACTCACTCAAACAGCTTAAAGCTGAGATTGCGTATACTTTCTGAGTCCTTCGTATGTTTAAGTTTGAACGCTCCATACCCTGCCATTATTTGCCCTTTAACTATTCCAAATCTAGTTGGATCTGTCCGTTGCTGGGATTGCTCCATACTAGGGTACTTCAATGCGCTCTTATGTTATTCCTACTCACTTTTCGCTTGTGCTGATTATACACGGCGGTTGAAACCGCTACCGACTTATCCCCATGTCTAAAGCCAGGGGCCCGGCGGGCTCGTCTTTCGGTCAGGAGCTTGAATCCACAAGTCTGAATAAAGAACTAAAATCCCCTCGCCCTAGTGAGCGGACAATTCTTATTTCCGGCTACTCTGATAGAACTTGTTTTGTCACTACTTTACTATTTTTGACGGCATATTGAAAAAATCAATGAAATAGTTTACATGGCCGCAAGCACTTTAGTCCGGGAACGCCGGATTCATCCGTGGAGCGAAAAAAAAGCTCCCCATCCTCATCACTTGCCCCCGGATTTATCAGTGGGAGCGCTTTCTTCCATCTGAAATCTCAAATCTAAAATCTAATATCGATTGACTTTAGGAGTAAAAAATGCTGGATTTATTTAGCTCAGGGATGATGTCTCTGTGGCTCGACATGGCTGGGGTAGGCAGTGCCGCGCCTAATGCTGCGTCAGTGCTGGCTTGGCGGGGAGGGATACCCGGGTTAGTGGTGGCCGAAGATTTGGCTTTTGGGGGAATAAATGCGGCAAATCCAGACTTGCCCGCAGAAGCGACGGTGCGGGAATATTTAAAAGATTTGAAAGACAAGAACCTGATTGATGGGAATCAGGGAATTTGGGTGCAAGCGGGAATGGTGCCGCTGGTAAGTCAGCAGGGCAAGACGCTGATGCCTGGGGCTTCGCTGACTAAGATTGCGACTTCTCTGGCGTCGCTGGAGACTTGGGGCCCGGATTATCAATTTGAAACGCGGTTCCGAGCAACGGGGCCCATTAGCAATGGTGTATTGCAGGGAGATTTGGTGGTCAGCGGCGGGGGCGATCCGCTGTTTGTGTGGGAGGAGGCGATCGCCGTGGGCAATGCTCTCAATCAAATGGGTATCGAGCGTGTGGCGGGAAATTTGGTGGTGACAGGCAATTTCCGCATGAATTACGAGTCCGATCCTTTGGTGGCGGGGGAGATACTGCGGCAAGCTCTTGAGGGTCGCAGTTGGTCGCAGGACGTGGTGGCAATGTATTCTAAGATGGCTCCGGGAACTAGAAAGCCGCAAGTAACGGTTGCCGGCAGCGTCATTGCTGAGAAATTTGTGAGTTCGGGGCGTTTGCTGCTGAAGCGCCGATCGCTCCCTTTAGCCGAAATTCTCAAGCAGATGAACGTCCACAGCGACAATGAAATAGCTCAGATGCTGGCCGACGATTTGGGCGGGGCAAAAATAGTGCAGCAGCAAGCGACTTGGGCTGCGGGGGTGCCGCAGGAGGAAGTTCAATTAGTTAACGGTTCGGGATTGGGAGTGGAAAATCAGATGTCTCCGAGGGCGGCTTGTGGGATGATGCAGGCGCTCGCGCGTAACCTTCAGACTACTGGGCTGACGATTGCTGACTTGTTTCCGGTGTCCGGGCGCGATCGAGGAACTTTGGAATACCGACACATTCCGCGATCGGCTGTGGTGAAAACTGGTACTTTGGACACGGTGATTGCTTTGGCTGGAGCGATACCCACGCGCGATCGGGGTTTAGTGTGGTTTGCAATTATTAATCGCGGCACCGATTGGGACTCTTTGAGAGCACAGCAAGATATATTTTTGCAAAAATTGGTGCAGCAGTGGGGAACAGCATCGATTTTGCCAGTAGCAATTACACCGCACATTGACGGCGCCAGACCTGCCTTGGGGGCAGCAAATCGTAGCGATATTTTGGTCGGAGGTTAAGAAATAGGGGTTGAGTTGGGGTTCGAGGAAGGAGCACTGACAAAATAGCTTAGAATTGGAACAAGACTATTGTGCAAGAAGATGATCAAACTGCGATTGAAGAGATACGGAAAAAAACGCGAGACAAGCTACCGGATTGTAGCGATGAACAGTTCTACTCGCCGCGACGGCCGTCCCCTAGAAGAGCTCGGCTATTACAACCCCAGAAATAACGAAACCAGGCTGGATGTTCCAGCGATTGTCAAGCGCCTGCAAGAAGGCGCTCAGCCAACTGACACCGTGCGTGACATCCTGAGAAAAGCCCATGTATTTGAACAAGTCGGAGCCGGAGCTAACGTTGAATCCAGCACAGCAACAGTCAGCTAGTCCCAACTATGCTGGACTGGTTAAGTTTTTAATTGGGCCTTTTTTAGAGACCCCCGGCTCTTTGCGGGTTGATTGCGAACTGCACCCGCGCCAATCGCGGGTCTGGGTTAGGCTTGCTTTTGAAGATCCCGACAAAGGCCGGGTTTACGGTAGGGGCGGACGCAATATTCAGGCAATTAGAACTACGCTCGAAGCGGTGGCGCAGACGGCGGGTCAGTCCCTCTACTTAGATATATACGATGGTGAAGCGGGCGATCGTGGATCTGGCCCGCCCAGGGGCGATCGCGATCGCCCGGATCGCGACCGCCCGGATCGTGGCTCGCGCGAGCCGCGAGGCGACTTCCGACCCCGGACGCCGCCTCCGTCGCCGAGTCCCTTGGCTAGCAGAACTCCGAGAGAACAACCTCGCCGTACTAACACACCTACGTTTAGAACGAGCAGAAATACTCCCGGTTATTAACTAACTGCAGAACCCAGAAAGAATTTTAGATTTTAGATTGCCTGTTAGAGAGTTTGTATTACAAGCCCCGTTTGGTTTGAAATTGCCGGTTTTGCGATCGGAAACAAATGTAAAATTTTAAATTTCAAATGTCAGCGGCATCAGGTTAATCTAAAATCTAAAATTTCAAATCTAAAATCTAAAATTGCCTGACTTAATAGAAGGGAGATTTGATTTGTGCCTCAAGCACCAAACTCATTTGGGAGCTAAATCTAAAAGACGCCTTAGATACTAGGTAAAACCTAGTAACGGGCGTCTTTTTGTTCGCAAATAGTGACGGGTTGAACGTTTAGTTGTTAACTTTTAATGGCTTATTTGGAGGAGATTATGTTGGCATGAATGAAAAACTAACAATAGAGTTACCGAGCACTCAAAGTGCAATGTCGCTGGCCGGTAATCAAGAAGAAAACCTGAAAATGATCTCTAAGCAAACCGGTGCTACCCTGGTAATGCGAGGGCAAGAACTGCTGATTTCGGGCACAAAAAGTCAAGTAGAATTGTGTCATAAATTAGTGCGATCGCTCTCCGACTATTGGAAATCCGGCAAAAATATTACTGGAGTTGAAATCCAGACGGCGCGCCAAGCTTTGGATAGCAACCGCCAAGGCGATTTACAAGACTTGCAGCGAGACGTTCTCGCCAGAACCCGTCGCGGCGAAGAAATTAGAGCCAAAACCTTCAAGCAGCGGCAATACGTCCAAGCAGTACGCACGCACGACCTGACATTTTGCATTGGCCCCGCTGGTACTGGCAAAACATTTCTAGCAGCTATTTTCGCCGTGCAAGCGCTGTTGAGCAAGCAGTACGAACGGCTAATTTTAACAAGACCAGCCGTGGAAGCTGGCGAAAAATTAGGGTTTTTGCCGGGAGATTTGCAGCAAAAAGTCGATCCATATTTGCGCCCGCTTTACGACGCCCTGCAAGAAATGATCGACCCTGAAAAAATGGCCGATTTAATGGAAAGAGGCTTGATCGAAGTAGCTCCTTTAGCTTATATGCGGGGGCGCACTCTCAGCAATGCTTTCGTAATTTTGGACGAAGCTCAAAATACGACGCCGGCTCAGATGAAGATGGTGTTGACTCGTCTGGGCTTTCGATCGAGAATGGTAGTGACGGGGGATATCACTCAAACAGATTTGCCGCCAAACCAACAGTCGGGATTGTCAGTCGCCCAAAACATTCTACGCAACGTTGAGGGCATTGCTTTCTGCGAATTCTCTCAGGCGGATGTGGTGCGACATCCTCTAGTGCAGCGGATTGTCGCTGCTTACGAACTGCACGAAACATAGTCAGTAGTCAGTAGTCAGTAGTCAGTAGTCATTAGTCATTAGTCATTAGTCATTAGTCAGTAGTCATTAGTCATTAGTCATTAGTCATTAGTGAGTAGTTGTTGGTTGTTAGTTATTGTTGTTTTTAATTACCAATAATCAATGCCCAATGCCCCATGCCCAATGCCCCATGCCCCATGCCCCATGCCCAATGCCCAGTGCCCAATGCCCAATGCCCCATGCCCAATTCCCAATTCCCCAATTAAATTATGCCTAATCTGAAAGAATTCTTGGAAGCTTGCGAACAATTGGGAACCCTGCGTTTAATCGTGACTAGCAGCGCGGCTGTGCTGGAAGTGCGCGGTTCCATTCACAAGCTGTTTTATGCGGAGTTGCCGAAGGGAAAGTATGCCAATATGCACGCCGAAATATTTGAGTTTCACCTAAATATGGACAAAATAAAACAGGTGAAGTTTGAAACGGGGGAGGCGAAAAGAGGCAATTTCACTACTTATGCAATTCGTTTTCTCGACGAACAAAATGAGGCTGCTTTGAGTGCGTTTTTGCAGTGGGGAAAGCCGGGGGAATACGAACCAGGACAGGTGGAAAATTGGCACGACTTGAAGGAAAAATACGGGGAAGTTTGGGAACCTGCACCTGTTGAGGCGCTTTAAAAAATCGGCTTTTCCATCTTTGAATTGCATATTGGGGGCGGGTAGGATGCCCAACCCCTACTCCCCACCAGTAGAACATTTATTTTTGTGCAACAGGCAGGATGCGTGTTTCTGAGAAGGGTATAAAATATGATGTTTAAGTCGTTTGTTGTCTAATTTGTGAATTTATGAACCGCAGAGGGCGCAGAGAACGCAGAGAAGAGATAAAGAAAGGAGAGACAGAAAATTAGTTGTTTGAATGTAATTGGGTATGAAGGGAATTTGGGGTTTTTGTCTGGTTTTGCTGGTGTTGCTGTGGGGTGGCGGTGCGAGGGCGGGGGTTTTGGGCGATCGCATATCAAGTTTCCCCAATTGGGAAAGCAAGCCTCCTATCGCTGTAGCTAAGGGAGATTTGGTATATCCAGACTGGATGGCGGGGAATTGGAATGTTGCTAGCACTTTGGTAGATTTAGTGGCTCCTTTAGCGCCAAATATTGTCACGCCAGGGTTTGAAAGCAACCGCCAGTATTTGCAGCAGCCGGTATTATTTAAAGTGCGATTTCAACCTGAAAAAAATATTGGGTTAATTTCTAATTATACATTTAAAAAGGCTCAAAAGATTGTAGCCGATCGCACTTTTAACGGTTTGAATATTGCCCAGGCTTATTTAGGCGATCGTGGCGTACTTTCGGTGAAAGTCGATCCGACCAATCCCAACCGCCAAATTACTGTTTTGAAAGGGGAACGCCAATTAATTTCGATTGTTACCAGTCGGGGAACTGAGACGCCGAATCCTTGCGAGTTTGTGTCTACAGAGATTTCTCAGCAGATTTTTCGGGGAGAGTCTGATATTTATTTAAACGAGGTGGAAACTACAACGGCTTATCGAGTTGTTGCAGGCGGGAAAAATGGCGATTCTGCGAGTAAAAGAATTGAGGCGGATCAGGTGACGGCGATTTATTTGTCGCCGCAAGACCCGGATTATTTTGCGGCTGGCGGGCATCCTGTGGCTTTGTACCGATATCGGTTGGAGTTGGTGCGGGCATAATTAAGTTGTCATCTCGATCTACCTAGCGATCGACTTTTTTCGCCCCTGTCTCTCCTTACATCAGCTTTCCTAATAACCCTCATCAGTTTAACTGTCGCTATGTTGGGAGTTGCTGGTGTCTTCGGTGGTTCTTTGTTCTCCGCCATGCACGGTTCTTTGGTAACATCTTCCTTGTGACAGTGACGAGTGGTGGAATTGATACGCTGGAAATCTATCGTCGGGTTGGTGTGCAGGAGGTTTGGTTTTGGTAATATGGGGTAATTTCGGTTTATTGTTTGCGTCCAACGGGGTATGAGTTGGTGAGTAAGAGCGAACTCTTGCCGGAGTTGGATTTGCGATCGATCGAGTTTTATTCGCGTATGGCAGACCAATATGATGCGGTGAATGCTTTTATGCGATCGTTGTAGAATAGAAAAGAGTAATTCTGTGGTTTAATTGCTTTGCGATCGGGTGAAATTACCCATAGCTTATATAAGATTTAACTTGCACTGAATATATGCTTTGAAGACGGGATTGAGAAAAAACATCGATCGCCCTCCTACTAACACTTTTTCCACTAAGCCGCGTCGCGCTAAAGATTGTATGGCTTGCCAAAATTCTGATTGGGATAATTCACTATCAGTAGTTTTTCGGGAAATATCTACAGTTTCATTTTGAGTTGCTAACCAGTATAACGCCTTTTTTTCTGAGTCTGATAAACGCTTTAGGTGAGATTCTAAGATGGGTTCTAAGTCACCTAAGAATAAATCATTTACATCAGATAAAAACAGGGAAACGCTACCATCAAATAACTCCCAAATAGTGGCAGCAATGATATTTAGCCAGGAAGGATGACCTTGATAAAGGGCGATCAAGTCTGACCATTTTTCCTCATCGACTAATCCTTTTTGTTGAAAAATTTCTGCGGCTTGTTCTCCTAACCCTTGGAGGTGTAAGCTTCGCGTGGAGAGGTTTTCGGCTTCTAAATTGGCGCTTTCTTTGGGTTTTTCCCAACTGAGGAGGATTAAACAACTCTGATGAGAGGATGTAGCAATTTGTTTAAAAAATTTGCCATAGTCTTCATAGCCTGCTAAATATTGACCTGCTAATTGACTGCTACTAAAAATATTCTGTACGTCATCAAGAATGACTAGACAGCGAGAAGATCGGAAATAATCGATGATTGTGGGTAATGGGGGTTGTTGCGATCGCCCAAAAAATTGCTTGAGTTCGGTTTGGAGGGTTGAAAGTGTGGGAGTGTTGGTGAGGCTTAACCAAATAATATAATCAAATTGGGTTGGAGTTTGTTCGATGAGTTTGAGGGCGATCGCACTTTTGCCAATTCCACTTAAGCCGTAGATGGTAATTAAGCGGGTGTGGGCTTGTAAAATCCATTGTTTGAGGGTGGAGAGTTCTGAGGTGCGATCGTAAAAGTAAGGGAGTTCGGGTGCGTCTGTTAAATCGATTATGGGCGATCGGGCTTGATTTTGGGGAGATTCAGGGGGAAAGGGCGATCGCTCTTTAGTCTTTTCTGCATCTTGCCTTTTTCCTCCACAGATATTGATATGACTATTAATGTTACTACTAACAATCTGTGAAGATTTACCATAATTGTAAATCGTAGATACTGCTTTTCTTTCTAAAATAGAGCGAACATTCACCTTGTTGATATCTTCTCCTAACATATCTGATAAAGTCTGCCATAATTCGGCAGCTATATTTTTAATATGGGACTTACTGCGATGGCATTTTTTAGCAATTTCTTCATATTTTAATCCTTGCCAAGCCCCTTCTAGGATAGCCATTTGCAGAGAATCTAGGTGTTTTGCAGCTTTTGTAAATACCAGATCATCCGCCCACTGTAACATTTCCTCAGTAGTCATAGGCTGAGTTTTGGTTGAAGTATAGCTTAAGATGATCTTAATTTATCATACTTTTCCGTACTTTTACAATAAAAATCAATAATTTACTACAAAAGTTTATAAAAAACACTGACTTTATCGTACTTTTTAGACTTGTAATATTTTAGTGCAATAAACTAAGCTGAATGAAGCAAGACCTACCGTGATCGCTCAAATTATTAATTGTCCTATTATGTTTGAACTATCTAAAGTTTTTGATGCTGCTTACTACTCCAAAATGAATCCTGATTTACAAGCAGCAGGTTTGATAAATCCAGAACAATTATTGAACCAGTTCCGTCAGTTTGGTGTCAATGAAGCGCGGAGCTTTTCGCCTTATGTTGACTTGAATTTTTATGTGGTCGTGAATCCAGACTTAGCGGCTATCGGTTTGAAAAATCCCCAACAGTTACTTGACCATTTAATTACTTATGGCATCAATGAAAAACGCCTCTTCTCTCCCAAAGTTGATTTGAATTTTTATGCTGCGGCGAATCCCGATTTAAGAACCGCCGGATTGACAACAGGAGAGCAGTTGTTTGACCACTTAATTAATTATGGTGAAAAAGAAGGAAGACAACTTGTTTCGCCTGTTTCTTCACCGTCTCAAGGTACTCCAGCTAACACGGGATTGTCTCAGCAGCCCAATATTCGTCAAATACCTATTCCGAACATTCCTCGAATACCTGTTCCGAATGTTCCTTCTTTCAAATTTGCGGATTTTGTGGCTAGTAGTGATGCTTCAAACAAACGATCTAGTAGTTCTTTAGAGCCTGATATTAATGGAATATTAAGCACAGGCTTACAAACGGCTATCGGTCAACTGAAAAAGTTTGTTACCGCTCCTACTTTTTCTGAAAAGATGACTATCGCTTTTGGAGAAAAACTTGATTTAGAGTCGGCTACATCTTTAATTCACAAATTATCTAATAGTCAATCTTTACCTCCTATTGAGATTATTTCAGCCAAGGATATTAAGGGCTATAAAGGTGCTTTTGATCTTCTAACAAACACAGTTTACATCTCTGAAGATTTTCTACTGCCAAATGCCAATAATCCAGACGCGATCGCTAGTGTCATTCTTGAAGAAATCGGTCATTCCATTGATTCTCGTGTCAATGCGATCGATGCTTTAGGAGATGAAGGAGAAATCTTTTCAGCTTTGGTTCGAGGCACTACTTTAAGTCAGCCTGATATTTTAGCTTTAAAATCTGAAAATGACCAAGTTACTATCACTCCCAATGGAAAGCCTATTTTAGTCGAAACATCAGCCTCAGCATGGACAACTGGTGTTTGGGATTGGAATTGGAATAAAGTAGGAGATACTACTTTGTCCAAGCGTAATGATGGATTAAATGGTGTGAATGTAGACTGGGGAACCGGATCTGTGGCGGCGGGACGCTCGGACTATTTCATCGCTGGAATGTGGAACGACTCTTACTTTGATGCCAATAAAACCTATAAGTTTCGAGTAAAAGCTGATGATGGATTTTATTTATTGGTGAGTCGAGATGGTGAAAACTGGAATAGTTTTATGAATGAATGGGAGTTTGCTTACAACAATAATGACAACTACAAGACTTTTAAGGAATATAGTTTTACGCCTAACACCAGTGGCTATTATTATGTCTGGGCTTATGTTTTTGAAAAAGACGGTGCTGCATCTTTTGATTTTTCGTGGGATAATGGATGGGATAAGAATCGTGGTGGTTTGAATTATGCAGATGGTGATACAACTATTCAATATATGTACCAAGAGATGAAAAATAATGCTTCAAGTAATGATGTGAAAGACATAAAAAACTTGAAAGAGCAATGGTGGAATTCTAATTCTCAAGGCAGGGCTTATGGTCTATGGAGAAATAAAGTGAGCGATGGTCAAGAATGGGATCATAAGCCAAAATTAAACTCTATGTTAAATTTGCAGGGTTCCAATGATTATGCTTATCCTGTCTGGGGGGATAGCGCGAGTGAGTTCTATTATGATATCTGGTCAAATATTCACTACGGTTACGTTGGAAAAGCTGCTGGATTTTCTGACTTGGAGTTACAATCTTTTGCAACTTTAAATGATGTAGGGAAGCTCAATCTAAATTTTAAGGATACCAATGCAATCAAGTTAGGCATTGACTTATGGAATGAAACAGGAGGCAATCCCAATAATTTAACCCCGGAAAGATTACGACAAAAGGTAATTAGTAAAGCATCCGAACTTAACATATTTAACATTAAAAATGGAGCCTAAAAGTTGTGTTTCATGGCTAACTTAGGTAGAGAAGTGATGCACAAGCGTAATCCTCACTACTTCCCTATGGATTTGACTGCTGGTGAAGCTACGACCGTTGCTGTGGTTGATCCTTCTATCAATGGCTAGGTTTTAGTTGTTGATTGAAAAAGAACGCCCGATACCTTGCCGATCGCAATACCGATCGCCCAATCATTAAAAAGCCAGTTTCTGAAACAACTCCGCAATCGGAAGAGTAAAGCCGGGGACGATTTCTTCCCCATCGAGGGAGTTAACGGACTTAAGCAGGCGATCGGGTTCTTGGGACGATCCATACACCAACACATACTTTTCTTGAGGATGAATCACCCAGACTAAACGCGCCCCATTCTCGAAATATTCTACGAGTTTGTCGTGAATTTCTGCCACTGTATTGCCAGGAGAAAGGATTTCTACGGCAAGATCCGGCGCACCTTCTAGGAAGCCGTCGGGGAGATCGTCTAGCCCTTGTAGGCGTTCTTTTGCCATGAAGGAAACATCGGGCGATCGCTTATTCCCTGATTTCCTCTTAAAAGCAGTGCTGGAATCGAACATCGCGCCTAGCTTTTGAATATGGACATACCCACCGAGCAAAATCATCAAGATACTGCAAATATAACCGTGTTTTGCACCCGAATTCCCCATGTCAATTAGTTCTCCATTCACAATTTCATAGCGGTGTCCATCTCGGTTGAGTGCCATGAATTCCGCATCAGTCCAGATTTTTTTATCTGCAGGTGTTTCAACTTGGTTTTCAGTGAGGTTTGACCTTTGGTTTTGAATTAGAGTAGCCATCGCTTTTTCCTAAACTTATATTTCTAGTTAAATAGAATCATTTTCAAACTCTAAAACATGGCCCTTGAAAACTAATCCGGCGGTAGACTTCAGACATCGGAAGTTCTATATTTAAACTGTGCAGGACGATCGCCCGATCGAGCCGATCGCAAACTTGCCATTGCCAGCGATCGCTACTTGGGCGATCGCCATTATAATATTGCTCAATATAGGGTTCAGCTTGACTAACCAGCAAATATTCACAAAAACTAGCAAGAGAGCGATATTTTCTGAACTTTTCACCTCGATCGTAGCCTTCAGTAGAGGGGGAAAGAACCTCAACAATCAGTAAAGGATTGAGAATTTCATCCGTGCGATCGCCATTGAATTCCGGTTCGCCATTGATGACCATCAAATCAGCATAGGTTCCGCACCGATGTTCGGGAATCCAAACCCGCAAATCGCTGTTATACAAGCGAAAATCGGTGTCTCTCAACAAAAAACCCAAGTAAATTAACAAGTTACAGGCGATCGCGCTGTGGACTTCTGAACCTCCTGGCCTAGCGATAATCTCTCCGTTACAGTATTCGTGACGTTCTTCGGCTGTTTCCTCGATCGCCCGGTATTCATCTGGAGTAAAGCGAGTCTTTGTCGCATCTGGAAGATTTGGCGGGTTGGTTTGAGTTATAACCACGATCGCACCTCCTAAATAATTAGACCTTAAATAATTATGGCTGACAGCTAGATAATTGTCTCAACCCAGAGGCGATCGCTTTTTGGGCAAATAAATAATATGGGCGATCGCACCATCTCCTGACATCGCCTTCTCAAAGTTGAGATGCTTCGTGGCTCCGCTGCACCGCAGTATTTGACTGCTGGCGCTGTGCAATTTTGATTAACATCCTCAATGCGTCATTCACTGCTGCATCATTAGGAAAAGCTTGGGCAATATCGGGGTCTAAAAGCACCAAGTTTGTCCCTGCACGATATTGCTCAACATACTTGCCTTTAACACCTCCTTTCATCTGAGCAAAGTCATACTCAGCAAGTAATTCGTCTTCCATTTCGTTCTCAATATCCTTCTTCATAAAACCTCTGCTCCTGGCGGGTAGCTTTTCTGGCACTGATGATTCTTACTTTTTCTCATCGATCGGTGTGTGCAACAATTAAAAGTTGTCCATACCTGGATATACCAATAATAACGTACCGGCTTTCTCCGATGGAATGCTGAGGATCGGGAAAAGTTACAGATAGCGGGTCAATCGATTTTAGATTTTAGATTTTAGATTTTAGAGGCGACCCCACGGATAAATGCGGCGGGCTTGAGGATTTTCGATTTGGGATTGATTCCACGGATAAATCACGTGGCGGGTACCATCAAGAAATTCCTGGTCATTAAATATGGTTGTGGCTTCTTGAAAGGAAACACCATGCTTCTCAACATTTAGTGTCGCTTTGTCTGGATTCCATTCAAATTCCATAAATAACTCTCCATGCCTTTTTCCGCTTCTGCTTCACAACCGCTAAATTCTCGCTTTCCTTTTATTTTTAACACTCAATTGCTTAGTAAGCGATGTATAATAATGCAAAGCAAAAAGCAGATTAATTCCAAAAAACACCAAAGTTAAAACAAATGTAAAAAACGACGTAAACGACAGCCGGGAAGTCATCGTAAACATCGCCAAAATGATTGAGCAAAGCCCAAAACCGGAAGCAAAAGAACTTAAAAGCAACAACCGCACCTTAGACATAGTTTAATTTAAAGATTATCCGTAAAATGCACTCTTGGCAGCTACAGAGGAGTGCCAAATGATACTTATTACTATATAGCGGAATTGCTCAGTTCCGCCAAGGGCAAAACGACTCTTTTCCTAAAAATGTTTGAATTATACAGAAAAATACAGCCCGCGCTCTTGTAAACTCCTGTTGCTCGACTTAATATCAATCACAGGAATTCCCCAGCCTCCGCGATTATTCCACCTTTCGCCGTACAGTCACCGCAGCCGCAATCGGGCTGACAGCAAAGTATTCGCTTCCAAAACCGCGCTTTCCCTGGGATTCCAAACATTGCCAAAATCCACAAACGGCGTCACCTGCAAAACTCCTTGGTTGTCGCGGGTGCGCTTGCATCGGATACCGCAACTCGGCTGAATCACAAATCCCGCTATCGGCCAGCAAAGCCTCCTGACCAGGAATTTCAAAGGTGGTACCCGCCACGTGATTTATCCGTGGAATCAATCGAAAATCGAAAATCGAAAATCCTCAAGCCCCCGCATTTATCCGTGGGGTCGCCTCTAAAATCTAAAATCTAAAATCTAAAATCGATTGACGGTAGCCCCGCAATGTGTCTGAGCCCCCTATACCGAATGGTTCGATCGACAAAAGCTCTGCCCCAGCCAATTCTACCTCCGATCGCACCCGCAGCAGCCTCTCAGGAGCCAACAACCGCAGGTACTGCAATTGACCCCGCCAAATCAAAAATCGACTGTCAGGGCTGCTGCTGCTCACCGTAGCGCCAAATGCTGCCACTCCCAGACTGAACTGCGATCGCGCCGCCAAGACACTCTCTCTCCCCTCTGAGTAAAATCCTGAAACAGCCTCAGCACCGCAACCCGATTTCTGCCCCGATTATCTGCTTCCGGCGACAGCGGAAAATTCTTTCCCAGCAAAGATGTATCGCTTTCTCGCCTGCTGGTACTAATACCGATCGCAATTTCTCTTCTGGGATTTTGCACGATCGGCTCGCGGTAAGTCAACTGCCAACTACTTCAAATCGATCGACTTTTATCGTACCCGGAATCTTAGCAATTCTGCAGGCTGTGCTGGCGCGGGAACAGCAGGCGGCAAAAGCTGTTCGCCTGAAAGCAAGGGCGCTGGCGGCGCGGGTTACGGGAGACGAGGCGGATTTGGCAGCCGCCGGTTGGGAATCGGAAATTCGTGTCTGTTTTCTCCTCGGTTCGGCAATTGAGGGAGAGTTTCTGGGGCCTCACTTTGGGTCAATTGATCGAACTCCGGGATGCTATTTTCTTGCTCTTTACTGCCTCTATCTAATTCTGAACCCGAGTATAAATCACGAAGCCGATCGCGATCGTCTGCGGTTTCTTGATTTAGTTTGAATTGAGACGGTAAATTATCATGCAAAATTGGCGCTTGCACCCCTGAGTCGGTAGCAACCATAGACTCGCCAAGACTTAGAGCTGATAGCAGTGCGGGGCAAATAGCGGCCATTGAAAAACCAAGCGCTAATGCCTTGAAAAACTTGATTTTACAAAAGCCTCTAGAAGATTGCACGGGCATGACAGATTAGCCATATTTGATAGTTATTTACACTTACGATCGGGCGAGACCGACGCAATTGCAAGGAATAAAACCACTCTATCACTTTTTAAACAATTAATTCCTTAACTCAATATAAAGATAGTTGACAGCAACTCTAGTTTGTGTACTTAACAATTACTAAAAACACTCCGACCGAAAGCATCCAGGATACAAGCCCCCGGCTTCATTCCGAAAGCAGACTCAGGACCGGGGAAATAAAAAACCTGTATCCGATGAAACTTGCCCCCGGAATTTATCCGTGGGGCCAATGCTTCAATTCTTGAATCTAAAATCTAAAATCTAAAATCTAAAATCGATTGACCTCCCAAGCTAGCCCTCTTGCAAGGAATAAAATTACTTTATCACTTTTTAAACACTTAATTCCTTAAATCAATATAAATATAGTTGACATAATTACCACTTTGTGCATAAAAGAATTTGTCAAAAAAACTCCGACCTCCCAAGCTAGTCCTGTAGGTCGGCGGAGCATTCTATCAAACCTGCGATCTGACAAATAGGTAAATTTTGATACAGATTACTACATTTTATTGAGCTGCGATCGCAATTCTTCCAACTCAGCGTCAATCACCGGGCTCGACTCCGAGCTACTAGCTGCTGCCGTTTTACCCGCTGCAGGCAATTGACCTTGAGACACAGATCCCCCGGTCAGTTGAGCTTTCATCTGAGCCAACTCGTCGTCAACATCACCGCCGCTTTCGAGCAAGCGGAACTGTTCCTCTAAATTGCTGCCGCCGGCGGCCAATTCTGCCGAAGCCCCCGCGCGAGCTTCAATCTGCAAAACTTTTTCTTCCATGCGATCGAAAGCCGCCATTGAACTGCCAGTATTCAAGGTGCCAATGGTATTGTTGAGCTGTTCCTGAGCTTTAGCAGCGGATATCCTTGCTTTGAGCATATCCTTCTTAGTCTTAGCTTCGGAAATTTTGCTCTCCAAACCGATCAAGTTGCGCTTGAGACTTTCCACCTGAGCCGATTGCTGATCCAGACTGGCTTTCAGGGTAGCCGCCGTTTCAGCGTGAGACTTTTTGCGAACTAGCGCTTCCCTGGCCAAAGTCTCGTCTCCTTTTTGTAGGGCTAGCTGAGCGCGCTGCTGCCACTGGTTAGACTGAGATTCAGCTTGATTGTACTGAGTCTGGGTGCGCTTTTGAGTGGCGATCGCGCTGGCAACGGCCTGACGCAACTGCACCAAGTCTTCCTGCATATCCGTAACGGACTGTTCTAAAATCTTTTCCGGGTCTTCAGCTTTGTTGACCAGATCGTTAAGATTGGCTTTGACGACTCGGCTAATGCGGTCAAATAATCCCATAATGCTATTTTTCCTGGGTGAGGTGTACGAAGTAGGCGGAAAGCAGGCTTGATAGCCCTAGCCCGCAGTTGTGAAATTCACTCTGGTCAGATTTTTAGTGCGATTTAGTTTTTGGCAATTTTTGCAGACAGATAAATCCAGTTTAAAGCGATCGAGTAATGTGATGCAGGCAAGCTTATTCATGCACCTACCTATTGAGTTTAACTTCGATCCGGGAATTCCCCAACAGGCTTCGAGCCATCTCTAGCTAGGCTGTTGAGAAGTTTTTGCTCGTCCCAACTCTTGTTCTGTTGCCTGGGGTTCAGGATGCGGGCGGCTCGCTCGACGGCAATTTGGGTGTATTGTTGCCCGGAAGCATTTGTGCTTTCATCGCCGCCAACTCGGTATCCACATCGTCGGCACCTTCGAGAGAGAGAAACTTCTTTTCTAAATCATTAGTTCCGAGTTCTGCGATTGCTTCGGAGCGAGCTTCTAGCTGCATGACTTTCTCTTCCATCCGTTCAAACGCGCTCAAAGCGCTGCCGGTACTGAGATTGCCCATCATTTCTTGAAGCCTTTCCGACGATGCGGCCGATCGAGCTCGGGCAATGTACATATCTTTTTTAGATTTTGCCTCGGAAATTTTACTTTCGAGCGCCCGCATATTTTCTTTAAGTTTAGTCACAACAGCCGATTGCTGATCCAGACTGGCTTTCATCGCCGTTGCCGTTTCTTGATAAGATTTCTTGCGCGTCAGAGCTTCCCGCGCCAAATTTTCCTCGCCTTTTTGCAAAGCTAGCTGCGCCCGCTGATGCCATTCTGCTGCTGTAGACTCAGCTTGGGAACACTGGCGTTCAGTGCGTTTTTGAGCTGCAATCGCTCCTGCCACAGCTTGTCTGAGCTGCACTAAATCTTCCTGCATATCCATTACAGCCTGTTCCAGAATTTTTTCTGGGTCTTCTGCAGCGCCGACCAAACTGTTAATATTGGCTCGAATCACTCGCCATAGGCGATCGAATAATCCCATTTTGCCAGTCTCCCAATTTTAAACTTTAGAATTAAGACAGAGAAATCACCATTAAAAATTAAAAATGAATACTCATCAATCGTCTTTTTAATTTTTAATTGTGAAATTTTAATTCCCTCTAAGTTAGGTCGTCATGATTATTTTTAGGATGGGTAGGGCGCGAGCATTACCCATCAAAACTGAGCAAATGTTGGGTGAAGCGAAACCGAGGGTTCGTGCCTGGGCCCAACCTACTCCCCGATCATTAGTTTAATTGTCTTTGCCTAATTTATGGTTGATAGTATTGTGGCTTCACCCCTTTTTCTTGGAGTTCTTTCACCAAACGTTCTGCTGAGGCAGCATCGTTCAAAGCCCCCATTTGGATCTTGACACCCTTTGAGAAGTTCCGCACGTAGGCATCGGGAACTGCGGTTCTGGCTTGCTGCAGCGATTTTTCGTCTGTGTAATCGGTGACAACGTAATAGAAACCGTCTGCAGCCCGTGCAGGCCTTCCCAGCGGGGGTGTGGCGGCTGGGGATGCTGTCGCCGGGGATGCGGCGGCTGGGGAGGCGGCGGCTGGGGATGCTGTCGCCGGGGATGTGGCTGCAGGCTGGGCTGGGGAAGGTGTTGGAGGCAGTGTCGGCAGTGTCGGCACAGGCTGGGCGGCGCTGGGGCTGGGAGTGGGAAGCAAAGCCGTGCTCAGATTGTTGAGTCCTTGTTCCCTGCCTCTGGCCGGGTTGCCGTCTTCTGTAGGAATCGGCACAGCCCCGCTGGGGCCCGGAGGCGCTGGCGGAGTTGGGGGGATTGATGCTTTTGGTGACGGGGAAGGAATCGGGCTGACTGTCGGCTTGACATTGCTGAGAGTGCTCAAATCTAGCTCGACAAATTCCTTGGATACCAGATTTGGTGCTTTCGGTAGTTCTTTGGTGCTGGTATCTGAGATGGCAGTAGAGGCGGGACTGTCGCTGGGAGAGGGTGAGGTGCGATCGAGCAAACGGTTCAGGCCTGCCATCTTAACTAAATTTGACGGGTACATGACTGCGTAGCCCAAAGCTGTGCATGACAGCAAAAACAGCAGCATCGAACTCAGTCCCAAGGGAGTTAACAAACTGGCGGCTAAACTGCGTTCTACTGTAGGCTCAGCTTTTGACTCGTCCAAACTTTCGATCAGTTTTTCGCTTGATTCGAGATACTTGTTGGGTGCGAAGGCACTGCTAGATAATTTTGTGCCACCCCTGGTAGTTGCTAGCGGGGCATCGCCCTGAGTGCCGGCAAGGGATAGGGGCAGCGATAGGGGCTGCTGGGTTTCCTCCGCAGTCTCCGGCGGCAAATTTTGGGCTAGCTGTTGCTCGGTTGTGGCTGTTTGCTTGCCGGTACGAACTGAGGGCGACACCCACTGTTCGGCGCGCCTCCTGTGCCTTCTGTATGTTGTCAGTTCTGCTTCTAGGTTTACATCTAGACTCCCCAGGACTGCTTGCAAAGCAGGGTTGATTGGGGTTGAAGAGGATTGATGATTTGGGGATTCAACCGAAGAACGCTTACTCATTAGCAAAACTCCTACCGCCTCTGAATTAATTTTAATATGTTGATTGTAGAGATAAACAAGAAGGTTGAAAACTTGCCTATTTTATGATTAGCTACTTTTGGCGTCAATGCAACAGGGGCTCGCTCGTCGGCAGCTATTTTTCATTTTCAGTGGAAAACTCAATTGTTGCTGTTTCCCGGAGGCTGCTTACCGACACTCTCAGCCAATTTTTGTATTCTCTGCTACCGCTTATTTGTAACCTCTCATACTGGTTGGGCTTTTGTACTTTTTCTTGATCCCTAACGGCTTTATAAACTTTTAACCTGTGTTTTTACCTATACAATGAGCAACGACCGAGCTAATTGTTTCTATATATAACGAGATTATAAATAAATTATAAAATTTATTTATGCTCCGGGGATCGCTACAACCCAGACAGCATAAAGGTTGGGATGCTCTAAAACAGGCTAGCTCTACAAAGGAGAATTAGAGATGAAAATGATTTCCCTAACAACTTTTATGCAAACCTCCTTAACTTCACCTTTAACTTCAGCTTGTGGTCACTGCCGTCACTATACCCCTGAAGGCAGACGCGGGGGTGTTTGCGCTTTACTAGGCGGCCCGGTTCAAAGTCAGTGGAAAGCTTGTGCTTTAGCGGTTTCGCCTTTTAGGTCATCTTGGGAAAACATAGAAGAAATTGGACTGTGGCAAGAATCGACTCTGACGCTGCAGGATGCCACCGTCACTCTTTCCGATCGCCATGCCGGCCAGCTTACAGGCACAACCTTAACCGAAAAATCCGCTGCAGCATTCTCGGTCTAGTTAGTCTGCAGCAGGACAGCTCATACCATTTTCGATTGTCAATTTTCGATTGGGGAATCACTGATGACTATCATGGTTTGGATCTGGCAAAGCAGTTTCATTCTTTTTGGGAACTGGTATCCATACTGACACTTTTGGACGATCGCGTGCATTTGGCTTTACTAACTCATAAAACTCAGCAGCATCTACTTTAATATGAGCGCATAAAAAAAACTGATTTCTCCATCCAGCTATGGCAGCCAAGGATATTGACTAAAATCAGGTTGCCGTTTTTCTAAAAAGGCTTGTTTGCCTTCGGCGCCTTCTTCGGTCATATAGTACAGCAAAGTGGCATTTCCCGCCAGTTCTTGCAAACCGGCTTGACCGTCGCAGTCGGCATTAAAAGCGGATTTCAAGCAGCGAATCGCGATCGGACTTTTTTCGAGAATTTCCGCAGCCCACTGAATCCCTTCTATTTCTAGTTGTTCGACGGGCACGACGCAGTTGACTAAACCCATTTCTAGGGCTTGCTGCGCGCTGTACTGGCGACACAAAAACCAAATTTCTCTGGCTTTTTTCTGGCCGACTACTCTGGCGAGATAGCTAGCTCCGAAACCCCCGTCGAAACTGCCGACTTTGGGGCCGGTCTGTCCGAAAATAGCATTGTCAGCAGCGATCGTCAAGTCGCAAATTAAGTGCAGAACGTGACCGCCTCCAATTGCGTAGCCTGCAACTAAAGCAATTACAACTTTGGGCATCGAGCGAATCAACTTCTGCAAGTCGAGCACGTTCAACCGGGGTATGCCACCTTCGTCTACATATCCCGCCGAACCCCGCACGCTTTGGTCGCCGCCGGCGCAAAAGGCGTATTTGCCGTCTGTATGAGGCCCCGCACCGGTGAAAAGGACAACGCCGATTTTTGTGTCTTCGCGGGCATCAGTAAAGGCATCGCACAGTTCCAGCACGGTTTTGGGACGGAAAGCGTTCCGTTTGTGAGGTCGATTGATGGTAATTTTGGCGGTGCCGCCGCTTTTGTGATAGAGAATGTCTTCGTAGGTTTTGGCGGTTTGCCATTCAATTTGCATAATCAATCAATTTGAGATTGGAGATTGAGCTGAGTCAATCAAGGCAGCGACAAGTCGCTTTTAGATTTTAGAGGGATTCGGTTCAATGGGATACAACGGTCGATCGACTCTTGCAAAAAAAAAATCAAGCGGGACTTAGGCAGAAACCAGGTTTTTCACCAACATACGCCGTGCAGCGAGCGCTCTTGGTAGGGGTTAACCAACCCGGTTTTTGAGGGTAAGGTAAGAGCGCACAAGTCCCGTCTCAATTGGAAAAAGCGTCAAATCCTCGAAATCCTCTCTCACTACTTTTACTGCCCAAAAAATTATTGGCGGAGTAAAATACTCAGCAAGTGCTTTGCTGCTTTGCCAAATACCGGATCGCGGGACTCGAATTCGCTGGGATCGAGTAAAGCTTTAACTTCGGCAAAAGCTTCTGAGTCGAGGGTTCCTTCTTTAGTAAATAAAGTGTCTATGACTGCAATGTGTCTGGAGTCGAGGCCGAGCCGATTTGCGATCGACTGTAAGTACATTTGCTCCCGCATATCGATGTGTCCGTCGGCCGCTGACATTTCGTAGCCGGAACCGATGAGCAACAGTTTTTCAGATTCTGAGAACAAAGCTGTCAGGGTTAGCAATTCCGTGGGGTTGAAGTAAACCTGCTGTTTCGATACTCCTTTGACAAGGCGCTGAATTAGTTCGATCCGATCGCGGTCGCCGCTGGCAAAGGCTTTGAGAGTCTTTTGCAGCCGTTCTTCTTCTTCAACTGCGATCGTCCTGTCAATAATCATCACTCCGCGCAGGATGGAAATCAGAGCCGTCAGAAACACTACCAAAGGAGTGATATCTTGTTCGCGCAGCTTTTGCCGACTAATGCGGCACAACAGCTCAACAATTTCAGTGGTAATCGTAGTGGTGTCCATAATTAAAGACTCTCGATTAAGCTGTAATGTAACTTTATTTATCGATCTTAAGTTTTTCTGTTACTTAGGTATGACGTGAATTATAAAGCTGAGCCGTTGGCTATTAGTGAGACTACTTATTTTATTCACAAACGCTGGATGACTAGGGCTGTGGAACTGGCGCAAGCAGCCGGTGATGCTGGTGAAGTACCCGTTGGTGCTGCAATTGTTGACGGTACTGGCAAATTGATTGCCGAAGCCCAAAATCGGCGAGAGCGAGATTGCGATCCGACTGCTCACGCTGAAATCTTGGCTTTGCGGGCGGCCGGCAAAGTTTTGCAAGACTGGCATCTTAACCAATGTACGCTCTACGTAACGCTGGAACCTTGCCCGATGTGCGCGGGTGCGATCGTCCAAGCTCGGATTGGTTTGCTGGTATACGGAGCAGATGACCCGAAAACTGGCACGATTCGGACTGCCGCTAATATTCCCGATAGCGCGCATTCGTGTCACCGCTTAGAGGTACTCGGCGGTATTATGGAGTCTGTTTGTCGCGATCAGTTGCTTTCGTGGTTTGAAGCACGCCGGAAAAAGTAACAGGTAAAATTTTTTACTCTATTCTGGGCGATGTTTAATCGAACTTGACCATTTAGCTGAAATAATAGATCCGTAATTGCCTGCTCAAGCTTTCGAGGCGGCCGACTGCTCTGCATTAGTGCTGTCCGGTTGGCTGAGGTTTTACCTGTGACAGATTATCTCTTGCGGGTGCGATCGCTCGATCGGCACAAGGCCAATAGCAAAACTGTCCTGAGCCAAAAACTAAAGATTTGTCCAACAACTTACTTTAGACTTTATATTTCGATAAGGCAGCTTAATTGCTATGCGCCACACCGCCACGATCGCCGTTGAGTCCAGTAAATCCTCTCTAGTGAAGCCCATGCCTGCCAAGGTAGCATCTAATACCTCTCGCGTTTCTCCTTGGTTAACCTCCTTGCTCTATCCGCTAGGTCACTATGTTGTCCTACCGTTTCATTTTGGCAAGATTGAGATAACCGGACAGGAGCACTTGCCGAAAGACGGGCCTGTCATCTTAGCCCCTACGCACCGTTCCAGATGGGATGCCCTGATGATGCCTTATTCAACCGGACAGATGGTGACTGGACGCGATTTGCGGTTTATGGTAACTGCTGATGAAGTCAAAGGAGTGCAAGGTTGGTTCATCAGAAATTTGGGAGGGTTTGCTGTGGATATCAAGCATCCAGCAATTAGCAGTCTCCGTTACGGCGTGGAACTTCTCCTCGACCAGGAGATGTTGGTCATTTTTCCCGAAGGCGGCATTTTTCAGGATGGCGAAGTTCACCCGATTAAGCCTGGGTTGGCGCGTTTGGCAATTCAAGCAGAATTGAGCAAACCGGGTTTGGGAGTGAAAATTGTACCGATGAGTATCCGCTATCGCCCGCGCATTCCTCAATGGGGTGCTCACGTAAAAATTGCGATCGGTGCTCCGATTTGCGTGGCGGATTATGCTAATGGTGGCGGTGGTAAAAAAGAAGCACGATTGTTGAGTGCCCAGCTCGAAATGGATCTTAAAAAGCTTGATGAAAGTTGAGAAGAAGAAGGAAGTTCGGCAACGGATTTTGTAACGGATGTAACGGATGTAACGGATGTCAGGAAGAAGGAAGTTCGGCAACGGATTCTGTAACGGATGTAACGGATGTCAGTCCGATGTCCGTCGGAAGAAGGAAGAAGGAATTATGATATAATTTTTTCTGGTGCTGTCGAGAGATGCAGCACTTATTTCGCTGCTTTGTTATGTCTGTATTAAGTGTGAGCATTAATGGATTGTGCTTTGAACTTTAAGCCTGGTCAAATTGTCAGTTTAGAATGTGGAGATGCGTGCCTGCATTCCGAGGTAATCCAAGTGGTTGAGGCACGTCAAGTTTGTTGGGTGCGCCCTTTGATGTTAGTTGTATCGGCGTCGGGGAATGATTTATCGGCAGAATACACTTTATCCGATTTGCGGGATGGTGCTGATTTGCTTTGGCCGCTGAGCTTGTTTCGGGAGGCTTTTGATACTGAGGTAATTTCACTGTTGACTGAGTTGCACTCTCTGGATGCTGAAAAAAAGGATGGTGCGATCGCATCTCGGCAACTTAGAGAGTTTGTCGATCGAGTTTGGGAAGCTTTTCCCAGTGCTTTTCATTAAGCAGATATCGGGTGTTTTGTCTATTAGTCCGCCAGGGGTTGAAAACCCCTGTCTAATAGCTAAAGTCCTCTTGGATAGAAATAATACTCTCTTGATTCTTCAGTCCGCGTAGGCGGACTTCGTTTGTCTAGAAGCGATTTCAATCGCCCCATTTTCTTTTCGCTTTTCGCGGACTATTATACTAAAATACAGCGTGTGAAAGCTCTTCGGGGTTGAGATTATTGTGAATAACTTGACCGTCGCGGAACCAGACAACGCGGCGAGTTTGACGCGCCACTTCCGGTTCGTGCGTTACCATAACAACAGTCATGCCACTTTCATTGAATTCTGTAAAAATATCCATTACTTCTTGAGTAGTTTTTGTATCCAATGCACCAGTCGGTTCATCAGCCAGCAACAACACGGGACGGTTGACAATAGCCCTGGCAATGGCTACGCGCTGCTGCTGTCCTCCTGATAGTTGATTGGGTCTGTTTTGCAGCCGACTTTCCAGGCCTACTTTCGTTAAAGCATCTACTCCCCGTTCGCGTCTTTCTGCTGCGGGAATGCCGGCATATACCATCGGTAACATGACATTTTCTAATGCTGTCAATTGAGGCAACAGGTGAAATTGTTGGAAGACAAAACCTAATTTTAAATTGCGAATTCCGGCTAATTCTGATTCGGGCATTTGGGCGACATCTACGCCGTCTAAGTAGTAACTGCCGCTCGTAGGTCGATCGAGACAGCCGATAATATTCATAGCTGTAGATTTGCCCGATCCCGATGCGCCCATAATCGAGCAATATTCTCCTTGTCTTACGGTCAAGCTGACGCCGTTTAAGGCGCGAACTTCCAGGTCGCCAATCCCGTAAACTTTTGTTACCTCTTCCAGACCGACAACAACGGGCTTTGAGAGGACTTGCGGGTCGAGGTCTTGGTATGTATCGGTTTGTAGTTCAGGCATTTTTTTTCTGTGCGATCGACACAACTAACTACTAAGCTAACACTTCTTATCGGTTTTGGCGGCGGTCGTGGCGATCGTTTGGAGGCTAATTTCAGTATCAGGCGTCAATCGATTTTAGATTTTAGATTTTAGATTTTAGATTGAATCATTGACCCCACGGATAAATTAGGGGGGCAAGTTTCATCGGATACAGGTTTTTTATCTCTGGGTCCTGAGTCTGGGAAGGAATGAATCCGGGGGGTTGTATCCTGGATGCTTTCGGTCATTGCAAATGCACCGGATTGGAGTGAACCAATCCCGAAGAATGGAGATTGCTTCGCGACTTTAAACAAGTGGGACAAATTGTAATTATGGAACTTACACAAGGGTAGTGAGAAACCGGGTTTTTTGACGAAAATCATTCGCTACAGCGCCCATAAACCATAAAAAACCCGGTTTCTGTGGTCTTGATGCGTAAGCCCTAAATTAAACAATTTTTCGCTTAAATGCTCTCAGGATCGATGTTCAATTCGCGCAGTTTTGCTGCCAAACGTTCGGCCCTTTGAGCTTCTTGTTCGGCCCTTTGAGCTTCCTGTTCGGCACGCTGGCGGTTTAATTCCCCCTGTTCCTCCAATTCCGCATAGGAAAGAAACCTTTGTCCATCGGGTCGATATATTTCTAACCCAGCTTCGCCCAACTCAAATCGTACTCCCAATCTCGGACTTACCCAGCCCTCCATCGGCTCAATTAATTCTAAGTTTCCTTCAATTCTTTGCCAACCGCTCAAATCGTTGTTTTCGGGATCGTAAAGGTAATATTCATCGACTCCATAGCGATTGTAAAATGAAAGTTTTTTGTACATCTTGGTTTGTCTGTCGTTGTGAGAGCGAATCTCAAAGGCAACTTGGGGAGCAATATTATCTTCGTTAAATTGCAGGTAGGAACGTCGATCGCCCTTTGGTCTACCAAATATTACCATGACATCCGGTGCTTGAGAAATGTCTGGTCTACCTTCAACTGGATACCACAGTAAATCGGCTGCTACAAACACGTTTGGGTCGTTTTTAAACAGCGATTCGCAACCTTCTTTGATTTTGACAATTAATTTGTATTGTATTGTGCTATCTGCCATTGGTTGACCGTCGCTGCATGGATAAATAATTTCTTCGATCGTGACTTGCATAGTGGTTGTCTCCGAGAACTATTTGATATTAATTATACTATTTTTGAACTAGCATAATTTGTGAATACTTTTTTTGTTTAGATTACAAATTATCTAATTCGGTCAACTTTTCCTATGAAAACAGGGAGAGTTGTGCACCTGGAGGATCATCTGATTGAGCGCATTCTCTGAGGATATGTAATGTTTCGGGGTCATCTTTCCACCCCCGTACTAATTCTTGAAATGCTGCACGTCGCACATCCGAATTATGGTCATATTGAGCGCATTCTTTGAGGATAGGTAATGTTTCGGGGTCATCTTTCCACCCCCGTACTAATTCTTGGAATGCTGCACGTCGCACATCCGAATTATGGTCATATTGAGCGCGTTGTTTGAGGATAGGTAAGGTTTCGGGGTCATCTTTCCACCCCCGTGCTAATTCTTGGACTGCTGCACGTCGCACAACCGAATTACGGTCTGATTGAGCCAGTTGTTTGAGCCAAGGTAAGGTTTTGGGGTCATCTTTCCACCCCCGTGCTAATTTTTGGACTGCTGCACGTCGCACAACCGAATTATGGCCTGATTGAGCCAGTTGTTTGAGCCAAGGTAAGGTTTTGGGGTCATCTTTCCACCCCCGTGCTAATTCTAGGACTGCTGAAGAGCGCACATCCCAATTATCGTCAGATTGAGCGCATTCTTTGAGGATATGTAATGTTTCGGGGTCATCTTTCCACCCCCGTGCTAATTCTTGGACTGCTACACGTCGCACATCCCATTTATGGTCAGATTGAGCGCGTTGTTTGAGCCAAGGTAAGGTTTCCGGGTCATCTTTCCACCCCCGTACTAATTCTTGGACTGCTGCACGTCGCACAGCCGAATTATGGTCAGATTGAGCGCGTTGTTTGAGCCAAGGTAAGGTTTCGGGGTCATCTTTCCACCCCCGTGCTAATTCTTGGACTGCTGCATATCCCACATCCCAATTATGGTCTGATTGAGTGCGTTGTTTGAGCCAAGGTAAGGTTTCCGGGTCATCTTTCCAAGTAAAGGCGATCGCACTTACTGCTTGAGTGCGAATTTCCTTCACTAGACGTGCCTTGTCTCCATCGCGCTTATAATGGTACTTGAAGTTGTACTTGGTTAACTCTTTTAAGCGTTCAAGCAATTGACTCTCCACCGAAGCAATCTCTTTTCTATCCCTCACCTCATTCACACACTTCGCCGCCAAAAACAGATTGCTGAACTTTTGGGCTACCCCATCCTGTTCCATCAAAAACTCAATCAATTTCCCTGTAAACTTTCC
Organism: Microcoleus sp. D2_18a_B4; assembly: GCF_036702475.1. Classification (NCBI taxonomy): domain Bacteria; kingdom Bacillati; phylum Cyanobacteriota; class Cyanophyceae; order Oscillatoriales; family Microcoleaceae; genus Microcoleus; species Microcoleus sp. D2_18a_B4. The sequence goes on along the minus strand of NZ_JAUBTL010000007.1, from coordinate 67,821 downwards.
AGCAATCAATCCCGCAATCAAGCACAAAACTTCCTGCCAAGATTCATCATCCCAGTGCTTGCCAAAAACTTCGGTTTTCAACTCATATAAACAAAGTTGGCGCGTTTTTTCAAATCGATATACAACCTCCGACGCACAGAAATATTCCAAAAAAGTTCGATGCACAAACCCATAAGTATCCGCACCCAAATAACATAAAATAAAGTTGCGAGTTCGCAGTTGGTTAATTATCAACTTTGCCCGCTCTTTCGGTAGATCGAAATGTTTATTCTTCAGATATGCTGTCAGGGTATTCTCCAAATCTTCCGCACTAATAATATTGCCAGCCAACCCTTCAGGTGCTGCTTGCATTTCGTAAGCGACTCGACGCAGCATTTCTTGCTTATCTTTAGCATCAATTGTTTTCGGATCGAGCCTGCTATCCTCTACTAAAGACCTTTCCACATCCCATTGATAAAGCAATACCCGCGAAGCATGATTGTAAAGTTCCGCCCTGTCTCTCGGCAATTCTTGCCCGCGATTTAAAATCGCCATAATCGTCAACAATAACGGATTACCCGCTAAATCTCGAATCGTTGATGAATACGCTAATGCTCTTTTCATGCGCTCACTAATCCGCGCTTTTTCCACAGCATCAGTAAAAGTTAATTCGTGCCAGCGGTGAACAAAATCCTGAATTTGTTCCGCATTCAAATCTTGGAAAATAAAGTGATGAAACCCTGCATCTTGCAAGCGTTGAGGTTTGTAACCAATAATCCGAGACGTGACAATCACTCGCACGCCGGGATACTCATTGGTAAACCGATGAATCGCCGTAATTACATCTTCTCGTTTTCCTGTATCGAAAATTTCATCTAACCCGTCGAACATCACCACAGCGTCGCCTGCTTTAAGCTGTTCCTGCAATTGATGCTGATTCAAGTGACAAATTGAACCCAGACTTTGATGGAAAAATTCGAGGAAATTCTTGCAATCTCCTGATTCCCCGTTGCGAAGGTAAGTCCGCAGTTCTATTAGCAGCGGAATCGGCAGAGATGTCACGCTATTTAAGGGCGATCTCGCCCATTCTAATGCTAAATATTGTAACAGAATAGACTTGCCAGAACCCGGATCGCCTAAAATAACAATGTAGGGATACTTTTGCTTGTCATTGATAACATCTAACACGGATACGATCGGCTGAGAAAAATAACCGCGCCGATATTTCTCTAAATTTTCTAGATCGAGCGCGTCTAATTGATTGCTGTCTTGCAGCCGACGTTGATGTTCTTTAGGAATTTCGTAAGCTTGGGGCAGAAATGATTCGTAAATCGATCGCACATCTTGGGAAATAAAGATTTGCCAAACTTTCAGTTTTTCCCGATAATCGTAGGTATTGGGATCGACGCTGCTTAAATTGAGATTGCTGTAACGCTCGCACAGAGCTTTTTGATATTGCCTCAAGTCAAAATCGGGGATAATCCCCGCCGTTTCTTGAGTATTTTTCTGAATGCTATCCAGATTTTGAGCATTCAAGATATCGCGCAAGTCTTTTGAGTAAAAGAGAATTTCTTGAGCCGCTTCGAGATACTGATTGGCGATGCTTTGCCACTTAAATCTTGCTGGTAAAGAAGTTAAATTTAGTTGAGTCCAGGTTTGTTCGAGAAGTTCTGCATCGAGAGATTTGCGATCGCTGTCAAAAGCCTTGCCCAAAATTTCCTTAACAGACTTGTTATTGATAAACTGTTTACCATCTTTAATATACAGCTTAATTTTATCGGGGGGAAGTCTGCAACTTTTCAACTGCTGTTCCACCAACTCCAAAAACTTTTTGATTGCTTTGCCTGCTGCGACTTGTCGGGGGTCTTTTTCGCCAAAAATAACGTTTTTCACGGAATAAAAAACATCTTTAGCAAACTCCTTCGCGCCATCTACTACCAACTCTTCTAAGATGGGTTTGACGAGAATGCCGACTCCTTGCGTCACTCCCCAGAGTCCCAGCCAATCAATCATACAGCTAGCCCGATAATAAATTTATGTTTATAATATAGCAATTATCAAGGATTTATGAAATTATCAAAAACTGTAGGGTAATCTCCCGTGATTGGCCCGATAGGTTAAGGTAGTATCAGTTTTCTATCGCTGCGCTGCGATTAGCCCCGATCCCGCCTGATTGTTGCCCCCTACTACCCCTTAAAAATCGGGAATAGCATCAAAGTTGCGCTTTTTTACAGGGATTTACGGGAGTTCGACTCGGCTATAACGAGCGATCGACAATTAGCTCTTTTATTCTTGGCGGCGGCTCGAAAATAGTTACATTTTTATATGTTTCTTGTCGATCGCTTGTGCTATACTCTAATAATGGGAGTGTGAGCGATTTTAAAATTAACGCACAGATTCCTATTATTAAATAATACCAAGGCAAGCGCAAAAAGTAAAGTAGTTGACCCCAAAAAAAACAAAAATTTTTTGAGATATCATTAAGAAAAGTAAAGCGTAAAATTGGTAAGTGGGCGATAAGAAGGTACAGACAATTATGACATACGACTACGACTTGTTTGTGATAGGTGCGGGTTCCGGCGGATTGGCGAGTTCCAAGCGAGCAGCATCCTACGGCGCAAAAGTGGCGATCGCCGAAAATGACTTAGTAGGCGGAACCTGCGTAATTCGCGGCTGTGTCCCCAAAAAACTCATGGTGTACGCTTCAACATTTTCGCACCTTTACGAAGATGCGGTGGGCTACGGTTGGAGTCCAGTCGAAAGCAGCTTTGATTGGGAAAAACTTGTCACCACGGTAGACGCAGAAGTGCGGCGGCTGAGCAAACTGCACATCAGCTTCCTCGAAAAAGCCGGAGTCGAATTAATCTCAGGATACGCGAAATTTATTGACCCCCACACCGTCGAAGTTGGTGACAAAAAATTTACCGCAGCCAAAATTTTAATTGCTGTCGGCGGAGAAGCGCAAAGAGTCCCAATTGTCGGCATTGAACACGCTATTACCTCTCGCGAAATCTTCCTCCTAAAAGAGCAGCCAAAACGGTTGGCAATTTGGGGAGGAGGCTACATCGGCGTCGAATTTGCTTGCATTATGAACGGGTTGGGAAGCCAAGTAACTCAAATCATCCGCCGTGACTTAATTTTGAACGAATTTGACACAGAAATTCGCACCAACGTGCAAGAAGGAATGATTAAGCACGGCATAAACATTTTGACAGAAAGCTCAATCAACCACATTGAGAAAACCCCAGAAGGCTTAAAATTAACTTTGTCGGGAACATCCGAAGGAACGCTAATAGTAGACGCGCTGTTGTGCGCTACCGGGCGTCAGCCTAATTTAGACAAATTGGGTTTAGAAAATGCGGGAGTAGAAACAGATAAAGGTGCGATCGCAGTTACCAAAGACAGCCGCACCAGTCAGCCGCACATTTTTGCAGTGGGAGATTGCACCAACCGCATCAATTTAACGCCAATTGCGATCGCCGAAGGACGCGCTTTTGCAGATACTGAGTTTGGCCACAATCCCAGAGCAATCAATTACGAAAATGTGCCGTCGGCGGTATTCTCCCAGCCGGAAGCGGGTACAGTCGGCTTAAACGAAGTGCAGGCTAGAGCAAAGTTCCCCGACTCAATTAAGTGCTACACAGCCAAGTTTCGGCCGATGTTTCACGCTTTGACAGGTGCAGATGAGAAAACTTTTGTCAAGTTAATCGTTGAGACTAATACTGACAGAGTTTTGGGCGTGCACATGGTTGGGAAAGACGCCGGCGAGATTATTCAAGGAATGGCGATCGCGGTTAATATGGGAGCTACGAAGAAAGACTTCGACGCGACTATTGGCATTCACCCATCGACTGCTGAAGAGTTTGTGACTCTGCGGTAAAGCCTGGGAAGCAGCCAGGGGTTTAAACCCCTGGCTAATAGCTAAAGTCGGTTAAAAATGAGATTTTGCACCATTCTCAATAATCCTTTTTTGGGCGGGCTAGAAGCCCAACCCCTACTCCCCACAAGAAAATCTACTCTTTGTGGAACAGGCATCTTGCCTGTTCATAAAAGGCTAATTGACAATGGTGCAACATATGAGTTAAAACCGACTCAAGAAAACTATTTTGAAGAACAGGCAGGATGCCTGTTCCACACAAAAATTTAATTTTCTGGTTGTGGGGAGTAGGGGTTGGGCGTCCCGCCCGCCCAAAAATACAATTTAGATACAAAACAGCTCATCAATGAGTGATTCAACCCAACAAAACAAAATTTTAGCATTCTATCTCGGTCAACAGCCTGATTCACAAGGTCGGGCGATCGAGGATATTTGGTCGTGGGATTACCAGAAGCTGGAATCCGTGCACAATTACATTCAATGGCTGTTTCCGCTGAGAGAAAAGAGCCGCTTTAATTCCAGTGCTCCTACTTTAAATGATGAAGTAATTCAAGCTTTTAGAACAAGTGAAGAGTTGAGAAATCGCTTACTCCATTCGTTCACTGTCATGCTGGCATTTTACGGGTTGGAATGCCGCGAAGGGGAAAACGCAGAAATTGTAATTGCGAAATCCGAGGAATATTTCTCAAGAAAAAGAGAGTGGATTGAACAATTTAATCACAACTACCTGCGGCTGACTAGGATTCTCACAAGTTTGACAGAGTTGGGATTGAAGAATTATGCTTTGGCTCTTTTCAGGTGTTTGGATGAGATATATAATGAAAATCAAAAAATTATTGGTTTAAAAACTTATACTTATTGGAAAAATGCTGTAAATAGTTAAATCTATCGGCACAAGCCAATCACCGGGACATTAACCGAACGCTACGAACACAATAAATAATGGATAAAGCAATTACAGAAAATCACGCTCAGTCGGGCAGAGAAATTTATCAAAGGATTTCTAACAACATTCAAAAAGTGGTGAAAGGGCAATCAGCAGCAATCAGGAAATTGCTGTCAGCCTTTGTGAGTGGCGGGCACGTCCTCCTAGAAGATTATCCCGGTACAGGTAAAACTACCCTAGCTAAAGCCCTAGCCTTATCTGTCGATGTCACCTTTAAACGCATTCAATTTACACCTGATCTTTTGCCATCCGATATCTTGGGCATATCCATGCTCGACCCCAATCAACGCACGTTTCATTTCCACGAAGGGCCTATTTTTGCTAATATTGTCTTGGCTGACGAAATCAATCGGTCATCACCGCGAACCCAATCCGCCCTTCTAGAAGCAATGGCAGAATTTCAAGTCAGCATTGACGGAAATTTGCACAAACTTAAAGACCCATTTTTTGTTATTGCTACTCAAAATCCCGTAGAATCTCGTGGCACTTATCCACTTCCTGAAGCCCAAATGGATCGCTTTGCAGTTCAATTTAGTCTAGGATACATCTCGCCCGAAGACGAAGTTAACCTGCTCGGAGACCAAATTAATCAACATCCTATTGATACACTTCAAACCTGCGTTAATTTAGAGGATATAATTAGCTTAAAACAGCAGGTAAAGCAAGTTAGAATTAGTGAAGAATTGAAACGTTACCTCGTAGATATCGTGAATGCAACTCGCTGGGCCGAAGGCGTACAACTAGGAGCGAGTCCCAGAGCTTCCATAGCTTTAATGAAAGTTGCTCAAGCATTAGCTTTGTTCGATGGCTATGAGTTTGTTACGCCAGAACATATTCAAGAACAGGCGGTATCAGTCATCGCTCATCGCCTAGTAATGGAACCTCAAGCGCGTTTTTCTGGTAGAATGGCCCCTGGTGTTGTTGAAGAAATTATCAAATCTATTCCTGTTCCCGCCTAAAAAATGAAACGTTTTTTCTACGCTATTTTTCGCTTCTGTGCGCGTGTAAATCGCTCGCGAAAGAAGCGATTGACCAACAATGGGTTAGCAGTGCTTAGCTGCACGCTTTTAGCGGGAATTTTAGGATTAGATACTAATCAGACTGTGACTTATCAAATTTTTACTTTCCTGTTGTCAATTATAGGAATAGCCATAATTTTTAGTAAGTTTTTTCGCTTCCGCTTCAATGCAGTACGGTTGTTGCCAAAGTTTGCCACTGTTGGAGTCACTTTAAAATACCGTATACTTATTCATAACAAAACTAACCAGAGTCAAAATAGCTTAAAATTGTGGGAAAATTTTTCCGACACATACCCAAGCTTTCAAGAATTCATTGAAACACCTGAACCCGGTGAAGAAAAGCGCACTTCATTGGATAAATACTTCGGCTATTATCGTTGGCTGTGGCTGATTTATAGAAAACAATGCGCCACAGCTAAAATCATAGAATTGCCTCCTCTTCCACCCAATAGCAAAACAGAAGTGGTAGGTGAAATTACGCCGTCCTGCAGAGGTATTGTCCGCCTCAGTGGTCTAACAGTTACTAGGTCAGATCCTTTTGGGATTTGGAATGCTTGTAAAACAATTTCCTTGCCCCAATCTATGTTAATTTTACCCAAACTATATCATTTACCACCAATTCAGCTTCCTGGCTCAAGAAGATATCAATCAGGTGGCGTAACATTAGCTTCATCCGTAGGAGATTCCGAGGAATTTAGGTCTCTGCGGGATTATCGACCGGGAGATCCGCTACGCAAAATTCACTGGAAAAGTTGGGCAAAAGCAGGTAAGCCAATGGTCAAAGAAGAACAGGATGAATTTTTCGTGAGGCACGCCCTAATTTTGGATACATTTCAAAGTGTAAAATATAGTGAGATTTTAGAAGAGGCAATTTCAATTGCTGCTTCATTATCCTATGAAGTTCAGACTCAAGAATCCTTATTGGATTTGATGTTCGTCGTTCAAGAAGCTTATTGTTTTACCTTTGGCAGAGGGCTGAACTCGACTGATAAAATGCTAGAAATTCTCGCCTCCGTCGGTGCCTGTCAGGATAAACTTTTTGACTCGCTCACCTCAGTTTTAATGGAAAAAATCTCTCTGCTAAGCGGTTGCATTTGTATATTTTTGTGCTGGGACGAACCTAGAAAAAGATTAGTAAATTATCTGAGAAGTCGCGGTATCCATACCTTAGTTTTAATTTTAACAGAGCGAGACGCTCAATTAGATAGCTTAAATTTAGAGTTGATTAAAGATGACTTAACAAGCTGCCATATTTTAAAGCTAGGTCAAATACAAGAGGAGTTAATGAAATTATGAAAATGCCAGTGTTTCTTTTGGGTTTTAGTGTAATTTTTTGGGGCTGGCAGACGGGACTATGGTTTTTTGCTTTGCCAATTGCTGTGATTTTAGAGGCAGCTAACTGGTTGCCTTATCGGTGGGATTTTTCAGCTAGTGATTTTAGGCGCATTGCTAATTTCTGCCTGATTTTTTTGTGCTGTTTGCTGGTTTATCTCCTGGTCGCCAACCGCTCTATTTACTTGATATATAATGTGTTGCAGTGGCTTCCTGGTGTATTTTTTCCCCTGGTAGCTGCTCAGGGATATTCTGTCAAGGAAAGTCTGGATATACGCCTAATGTTTTTGTGGCTAAACAAAGCCACAAAAAAAGCACCACTTAACCCCTTGATGGTGAATCTAAATTATCCATATTTTATCTGTTGTCTGCTATCCGCTAGTGCGACGAATAGTAGAGAGATATCTTTTTATGCTGGGATATTTGCATTAACCGCTATTGCTTTGTGGTCTGTGAGAACGAAAAGATTTTCATCTATTCTCTGGCTGGGTCTGATGTTAATTGCTGGCAGTATAGGATTTATAGGACAGATGGGCCTGCACCAACTTCACCTAGCAGTAGAACAGCAAGCAATCTCATGGCTTAGTAATGGGAATTCTCAAGAAACAGATTTTTTGAAAAAACAAACGAACATCGGGTCGATGGGATTATTAAAACAGTCAAATGAAATTATTTTTAGAGTGGCTTCTGAAGCTAAACAGACTCCTCCCCGACTGCTAAGAGAAGCCACTTATAATCGCTACAACTCTTCACTGTGGCTCGCCTTAAATCCTAACTTTGTTCCCGTACAACCAAAGACTAATGGCACAACTTGGGATTTAGGCGACCAACTACCAAATCCATCAACGATTACTATTTCGGCTACACTCCAAGGCAACCAAGGTTTATTAAAGCTGCCAGATGGAACTTTTAAAATTGACGCATTGCCTGTCAGTCAGATGGAAAAGAATAAATATGGCACAATTAAAGTGGTGGGAAAAGTTGATATGCTGGCTTATCGAAGCTACTTTAATAATAATTTTTCTGTAGATAGCCCGCCGACAGAAGAAGACCTGCAAATACCAAAATCAGAAATGGCTGCACTGAATAAAATCCTCAGTCAAATGGATATTCAAGGCCAGTCTCCACCACAAATATTAGATAAAATAGAGTGGTTTTTCCTAAAAAATTTCGTTTATTCACTGAAGCTTAGGGGCCAAGATAATGATGCTACGCCTCTATCAACATTTTTACTGAACACTCGCTCTGGACATTGTGAATATTTTGCTACTGCTGCGACACTTCTCCTGAGAAAACTCGGTATTCCAGCCCGTTATGCTGTTGGATATTCTGTTCACGAATTTAGTTCTTTGGAAAACCAATATATTGTAAGAAGTCGCCATGCTCATGCTTGGACTTTGGCTTATATCGCGGGAAAATGGCAAGCTTTTGATGCTACGCCTTCTGATTGGGAAAGCATGGAGGATGCTGCTGCTCCTCCAGGGGCATTTATCTCTGATTTATGGTCGCTATTGAGTTACAAAATTTTGCTGGGGTTGCGATATTTATCAGGTAGCAATGGATTGAAGTATGGGGGAGTCATCCTGCTGGCATTAATATTTTTTTGGAGGTGTAATCCTAATTTTAAGAAAAATGTACGCCTTTTATCTAAGAAACAAAGCTGGCTAAAAGCTATTTCTAACAAAGATTCTTTGAGTCCGAAATCGGAATTTTATTTAATCGAACAGGTGTTAAATGAGTCTGGATTGATTCGCCCTCCTTCCGAGTCTTTTAAAAATTGGATCGAGAGGTTGAAAAAAGAAAAACCGGACTTATATTGTCTCGAAGAGTTAGCATTGTTGATTAAGATTCATTATTGCGATCGCTTCGACCCAAAAGGAATTAAAGACGCACAAAAAGCTGAATTTAAATTGGCTATTCAATCCTGGATCGAGCAATATCGCAGGCAGGCGATCGCCTCAAACTCTCAGGTTGATAAAAGCGGTAAGTCTACTATAGCTTTTCTCAGGTAGATAATGTACAGATTTAGATTTTAAATTGGGGGATTGAGGACTTTTTAAGTGATTCGTAAATTCCCCAATTATTCAATTATTCAATCTAAACTTGTACATCACTTAATTGAGAACCGCTATACATAGCTTTTCTAAATCACTTGTAAAAGTAACGCTTCTGGGGCGAGTCAGAGCGTCCATTTTCTCAACCAAGGCTCGGACTCTGGATTTGGGTTCCCAGGCTTTACATCTCGAAACCCGTTAATTACAGGGAAAATCAGGACACGGGAGTGCCGTTTCCCTACCTGCCGCCTCGTCGAAAAAAAATTTTAAATCCTTTGAACCTTTTTTGCGATCGCCCTGTCTAAACACTTCAGATAACGAACTGGTGGGGGAGACTTCACAGGTGTTAGCTGTGTCAGCCAATGTTTTAACCGATGACTGTTCCGACTCGGACTTAGTTGCTGAGTCTCTAAAGGGCGATCGCACTTGCTTTCGCTACCTTTACCAACGCTACCAACACAAAGTCAGGTCAACCCTTTATCAACTCTGCGGCCCGTCGCTTCTTGACGATTTAGCACAAGAAGTATTCCTGCGAGTCTGGAAAGGATTGCCCAAACTCAAGCACCAGGAAAACTTTTCTACTTGGCTTTATCGAATCACTTGGAATGTGGCTTCCGACCAAAGACAAGCATTTGCTAAACAGCATTCTTTTGACTCCCAACTCAAAAATCAAGAAACAATGGATCGAGTTATTCTCAAAGATAACACATCAGACTTGATGCAGTTGCACTATCAAGATTTAGTGCAGCGGGGACTGGAGCAATTGAGCTTTGAACACCGCAGCGTTTTGGTGCTGCACGACTTAGAAGACATCCCGCAAAAAGAAGTAGCCCAAATTTTGGGACTGCCTGCGGGAACCGTTAAATCTCGCGTGTTTTATGCCCGAAATGCTGTGCGGCAATTTTTGCAAAAAGAAGGTGTCAGCGAGCTATGAATAACCCAAGCAGCGACCAAGAGTTAGTTAATTTCTTGAAGCGACATCGCCCCAATATTCCTGAAGCTGTACCAGATTTAGAGCAAAAAATTCTAGCAGCAATCGAAAGTAATCAGGCGAGTGTTTTCCATGAAACCCACCGCACAAAAACGCGAGAAAGTGCCTCAGCCAAGTCTGATGACAGGTTAAAAATATCCTCTGTTTATAAGTGGGCTTTATCGTCTGCGATTGCTGCTAGCCTGCTAGTTTTTTGGTCTGGCTACCGTCCGTTTGAGACTGCACAATTGCCAGATGAGGAAACAGCTAAGTTAGAAGCATTTTTAGTTACTAACTGGGAGGGTGTCCTCCATGATTCTCCGCAAGAAAGTATGACCGATCGCTCGCAAACAGACTGGTTGACTTTCAGCCCTGGTGCTGACAGTGAACCGCCCACAAATAAGTAATATCAAAGAGGTAATTTTCATGTCAATTCGTCGTATTTCTGCCCTAGCCGTTTTAATGCTGACTCTCGGCAGCACAGCCGCAGCAATAGCAGTTCCTAATCCCCTAGAACCCGAAACAATTGCCCAAAACCAGCGTCCCAATCGACCCGCTGGCAGGGAAGGTGGGATGTTCGAGAAACTTAATTTAAGCGCAGAACAAAAGCAGCAAATGCAGGCAGTGCGCGATCGCTACAAAGACCAAGTTTCCCAGCGAATGCAAGCAGTCCGCCAAGCCAGACAAGAATTGGAAACGATGATGTCCGGCACGGAAAATGCCAGCCAAATACGCGACAAACACCGTCAAATAATCGGATTGAGGCAGCAGTTGGAAGAGGTGCAATTTGAAATTACACTCGCAATGCGAGAAGTGCTCACTGCCGAACAACGTAGCCAATTAGCTCAACTGATGCAGCAGCGCCGACAAACTGTTAAAAACCGGATGCAAAACGGTCAAAAACCGCAGTAATTGACGAGTAGTTTAGAGTGAATCGCAGGGTGCTTACGCACTCTGCGATTCATTGTAAGCAGGTATAAATCAATAAATACAGGCATCGATAAACGCTGGTTTTCTGTAATCTACGCGATGGCTTTCTCTCTTCGGATAATTCGTCTAAAAAGTAAGCGATTTCAAGTCTATGCGAGGGATTTCTCTCTTGGGATAATCAGTAAATATGTTCATCTACTTAGGGTCTTATTTTTTTATTTAATAACTCATTTTAAGTTAAAATAATTAGTTAAGAAGTCTCATAAAAATTTCTGGATGAATCTACAGAACGATTGGAGTTACATTTATTTACACGGATTTGCATCAAGTCCCGATTCCCTTAAGGCAAAATATTTCCGAGAGCGCTTTTCTTCCGTAGGAATTGACCTAAAAACTCCAGATCTCAATCAAAACGATTTTTCCGGCCTCACCCTGACCCGTCAGTTGCAGCAAATAGAAACAGACTTTCTGCAAACCCAATCCTCGCAATCGGCAGAAAAGGTAAAAGAATTAGGCGGAGTTACAATAATAGGGTCTAGTTTTGGGGGGCTAACAGCGGCTTGGTTGGCCGATCGACAATTGTCCGTAAAACAAATAGTTTTGTTAGCACCGGCTTTTGACTTTATCTCCCACTGGCTGCCGCTGTTGGGACAGCAACAGTTAGAAAAATGGCAGTCTGAGAAATATTTGCCCGTTTACCACTACGGCGAACAAGGTTATCTGCCGCTGAATTATCAGTTTGTGGCAGATATGGCTCAATACCCTGAAGAAAAATTAATGCGCTCCGTGCCTACGTTAATTCTTCACGGCAAGCATGATACAATAATACCGATTCAAGCTAGCAGAAATTTTGCCGCTAACCGTCCCTGGGTGCAATTAATCGAATTAGAAGACGATCATTCTTTGGGAAATGTCCTAGCGGAAATTTGGGAAGCGATTCAAAAGTTTTGCCAATTCAAAAATTAAAATTTGACCAACTTGCAAGTCTTAAAAATCAAATGACTGAACAAGATCGATCGACTCGCACCCTAGCCGTTGACATTGGCGGAAGTGGCATCAAAGTTATGGTTTTGGACAATGAAGGCCAGCCCCAAACGGAACGCAGCCGTTTAGAAACGCCTCAACCACCGAAACCGGAACCCGTACTAGAGGCGATCGCCTCTTTAGCAAGCGGACAAGGGGAATTTGACCGAGTATCCGTCGGTTTTCCCGGCGTCGTGCGTCTAGGCGTCATCAAAACCGCAGTGAATTTAGATCCGTCTTGGATAGATTTTGACCTAGAAACTACCCTCAAAGATCGCTTGGGAAAACCTGTGCGAGTGGCTAACGATGCCGATATTCAAGGATTGGGAGCAATTGCTGGGACGGGGGTAGAATTAGTAATTACCCTTGGCACCGGTTTCGGTTCTGCCTTATTTGTCGATGGTATCTTGGTGCCAAATCTAGAATTAGGACATCACCCGTTTCGCAAAGGGGAAACTTACGAACAGCAATTAGGGCGATCGGCATTAGATACAGTGGGTTCCAAAAGATGGAATCGCCGTCTGGAAAAAGCGCTCACCTATCTGCAAAATCTCTTTAATTGCGATCGCATTTACATCGGCGGCGGCAATACTAAAAAGATTGCTGTTGAGTTACCGCCACAGGTTAAAATAGTACCCAATGTGAGCGGTTTATTGGGCGGGATTGCTTTGTGGCGCGATTGAATAAACTTTGTGGCTAAAATGGCCATCAATAATATCAAAGAAACCGGATTTTTTGGTTGGATTAAAGGCAATAATCCAGTCTTTAGGTAAAAAACCCGGTTTCTGAATCCACGACGGTTGATTGGGTTTTTGGCTGGTGCGAGATCCGTTTAAAAAATTATTCGCCCATCGGATCGCGGTAGCGTTTGGGTTCATCCTTGCGAAAGAGATTCGCCAAACCGAGGATGCCCAACAAACCCAAAGCACCCCAATGATTGTTGTCTTCTTTGCTTTCTTGAAGGGGAGTGGTGTCTAGAACAACTCCATTAGACTCAGTATTGTTCTGTGCCGGAGCTGACTCCGTTTGAGCTGAGGCAGGCATAGCTGAAGGGAGAACAGCCAAACTCAAAGCTATGAGGGTAGCGGCGGCATTTTTAGATAAATCGGAAGGCTTAACTTTCATACTCGGTCTCCAAATATCAGCAGTTACTTTATCAAAATAATCAATTTGTTACAGCCGACGCATCAATCGATCGACAGAAACTAAATCCCCCTCTCCTCTTGCTTTCGAGATAGAACAAGCTCTATGCTAAGTTCAGATGCTTCTAAGCAGATAATCTAAAATAAAAAGTCGTAAATTATACCATGCTTCCCTTTATCCGAAAAGATTTAGCCGAACTTACCGCATACACTCCCCATCCGGGCGGCACATCAGGAGAATCAGCGCACTCGGAAAGTGCGATCGATCGCCTCGATACCAATGAATGCCCCTACGACTTGCCAGAAGAATTAAAAAAAAAGCTAGCTTGGACTTACCAGCAGTTAATTGAGACAAATCGCTATCCCGACGGAGGCCACGCAGCGCTCAAAGAGGCGATCGCCCAATACGTCAATGAATCAATCACAATCCCCCCGCTAGGTGGCGTTACACTGCCCAAAACCGCCATTACAGCAGACAATATTTCTGTGGGCAACGGTTCCGACGAACTAATTCGATCGCTTTTAATAGCTACTTGCTTGGGCGGCGCCGGCTCTATTTTCGTTGCGAATCCCACCTTTTCGATGTATGGAATAATCGCCCAAACCCTTGGAATTCCCGTTGTGAGTGTTCAGCGGAAAGAGGAAAATTTTGAAATCGATATCGAGGCGGCTAAAAGGGCGATCGCCCAAAATCAAAATCCCCCCGTGCGCGCCGTCTTTGTCGTTCATCCCAATTCCCCCACAGCCAATGCTTTGACACCAGATGAAATAGAATGGCTGGAAAGTTTGCCGTCAGAAATATTAGTAGTAATTGACGAAGCCTATTTTGAATTCAGCCAAAATACTTTAGCAGACCAATTGCACCATCACCCGAATTGGATAATTTTGCGGACATTTTCCAAAGCATTTCGGCTAGCATCAATGAGAGTCGGATATGCGATCGCCCATCCCGAACTCACAGCCGCCTTAGAAAAAATCCGTCTCCCCTACAACCTTCCCAGTTTCTCGCAAACCGCAGCCGAGTTAGCCCTGGCGCAGCGGCAGTTATTGCTAGCAACCATTCCCGAAAATCTATCAGAAAGAGCCAAATTAATTGCAGCGCTAACTCAGCATCAAAAATTGCAAGTTTGGCCGAGTGCGGCTAACTTCGTTTACCTGCGGGTAAAAGCTCGTGAGGGCGAATCTGCCGAACAGGAACACAAACAAATCATGCAGCAGCTAAAAGATCGAGGTACTTTAATTCGGCACACCGGGGGAGGTTTGCGAATTACGGTGGGTAGCCCGGAGGAAAATCAGCGGACAGTCGATCGAATCGCAGCGATTTTAGATTAAAATTAATATCCACCGTTGCTCAATACAATGCTAATAATGAACTCTGTAGAACTATTCAGCGGAGCAGGAGGCTTAGCAATAGGCGTATCAAAATCAGGCTTTTGTCACAAAGCAGTTATCGAGCTGGACAAAAATGCTTGCGAGACAATTCGAGAAAATCAGCGGCGGGGTGTAAAAGCGATTTCAAACTGGCCTGTTTTTGAGACAGATATCGCTAAATTCGATTTTACATCCCTAGAACTCAAAGAGGGGGTAGACCTCCTAACTGGAGGGCCGCCGTGTCAGCCTTTTTCTGTAGGAGGAAAACACTGCGGGAGTGAGGACGATCGAAATATGTTTCCGCACTTTTTTCGGGCCGTGCGAGAACTCAAACCCAAGGCATTTGTGATCGAAAATGTTAAAGGTTTATTGCGTTCCTCCTTCACTAAATATTTTGAGTATATTGTCCTACAACTCACTTATCCAGAAGTTGTACAAAGACTGGATGAGGATTGGCCCCATCACCTGTCCCGGTTAGAACAGCATCATACCGCCGGTCGCGGTGAGGGACTATCATACCGTGTAGTGTTTCGCTTACTCAACGCGGCAGACTACGGCATTCCCCAAAAGCGCGAAAGGGTTTTTATTGTAGGTTTTCGATCGGATTTAGGATTAGAGTGGTCTTTTCCTGAACCGACTTGTTCTCAGGAAGCCTTGCATTGGGAGCAATGGGTGACTGGCAATTATTGGGAGCGCAATCACATCTCTAAAAGCGATCGTCCAGACATACCTAGCAAGCTTTCCTCGCGCATATTCAATCTTCAGTTCAACTTGTTTCCACCTCAAAAACAGCCTTGGCGCACTGTGCGGGATGCCATTTCGGACTTACCACAAGAAGGCAATAAAGAAAGCCAAAACAGGGTACTAAATCACATTTTTATACCAGGAGCCAGAAAGTATCCAGGCCATACGGGCAGCTTGTTAGATGAACCAGCTAAAACTTTAAAAGCAGGAGTTCACGGGGTCCCTGGAGGAGAAAATATGTTAGTTGAGCGCACGGGAGAGGTGCGTTACTTTACGCTTCGCGAAGCTGCTAGACTGCAAACTTTCCCTGACGAATACTTCTTTCCTCACAGTTGGACAGAAACTATGAAGCAGTTGGGGAATGCTGTACCAGTCGCTTTGGCAGAAGTTATTGCCTCTAGCATTAGATTGCGGCTGGAGACAGTTATAACAGCGAGAGTGTAGTCAATGAATTTGAGATTTTAGATTTGAGAATTTACTCCATGCTCGAAGTATTTAGAGTCCCGCCAGATATACAAGAAAACTTAATCGCTTTCTGTGGCAAGCAAAATTGTTATAATCTTCAGGAACTGGATCGTGTCAGGGAGGATTTGATCCAATATTGCGGAGCATATTTGCTGTACTACCAGGGCGACTTCTCAATGTATAACCTTATTAAACAGGCAAACTTGAGTAAGTGCTGTCTGCCAATCTATGTAGGTAAAGCAGCTCCGGGCGGTCGTCGGACGGGGCGTACAACTATTGGCAACACTCTTTACGGACGGTTGTCAGAGCATAGAAAATCTATTGAAGCTGTAGACAATCTAAAAATTGAGGATTTTGCGTTCAAAGTCGCGCCGATGGAAATCGATTTAGTTTCATGGGGAGAAGCAGTGTTGATCCGTCACTTCAGCCCTGTTTGGAATAGAGAAATATCGGGATTCGGGATACATGACCCTGGAAGTGGGCGAGCAGGGCAAAAACGTTCTGTATGGGATAGATTGCACCTCGGTCGCACTTTTGCCACCAAGCTTCCTGTAGGGAATACTCCGCTCGATATTGATGCTTTGTCGGTTAGTATAACACAGCATTGTCAGCGGATGATAGAAGAGTTAGGGTGTCCTTAATTTGGCGTCTGATTCGATAGTTGGCTGCCCCATTTGAGAATTGGGAAATAGATAAAATATTTTCATCCTCGATCATTTTCTTGTCGCGCCGCCCGAATGGTTTGGGGAAATACGCCTACTAAAAGTGCCAAAGCTTCATCGGGAATTTGTGCCACCGTTTCCGAATCCAAATATTGTTCAAACTGAGTTAAAACCATTTGTGCGCGTTCCAAAGCTGTAGGCTTTGCCGTTAACTGTTCCATTAACCGCACCCACTGCCGCCGAATTCCCAAAGCTTTCTGTATTTCTTCGGGAGATTGAGGGCAAACCAAACAAAAATCGCCCACGGGAATCGCCTGCTGAGAGTCAACATCAAAAGCGCCCCCAACGGCAGCCCCAGGCCCGGCAAACTCCGCGTGGAAACGTTTAATCAAAATTAGGCCGTTCCGGCGACGGCTATCTACCATCAACAGCTTGCCGCTGTTGATTTCTGCGAGAATGTCAGAGGAGTGGGGGTGTTCTGTCAAATCTGTGCCAAGGTTTCGATTTCGCAAGTCCGGGTCAGCAGAAAGGCCGAGGCGGACAATATAATTAGAGGTAAGATTAGAGCTGGTTGAAGTATCAATTTTTTTCTCCTCCCGCTGCCGATCGAGATTATTCATTTAAAGTTATAAATTAATACTGTCACAAGGTGGTAGTTTGAGCGCGATCGAATATCAAATGCAGGTAGAACAAGCAGTAGACACCCTGAAAGCGGATCTCCCGACGCTTTTTGAAAAAGACATCTCCTACGACATCTACACAAAAGATGTTTATTTTCAAGACCCTGTTAACAAATTTAAAGGAAAAATCAACTATCGCATTATCTTTTGGACTCTGCGATTTCACGGGCAGCTATTCTTTAACGAGATTTACTTCGACCTGCACGACGTAGGTCAGACAGCCCATGATACTATTGTGGCAAATTGGACAGTTCGCGGGACACTGCGGGTTCCCTGGAAAGCTCGGATTTTTTTTAACGGCTACTCTACTTATAAACTGGATAAAGACGGCTTAATTTACGAACATATCGACACCTGGGACCGAGAACCCGGAGAGATTTTAAAGCAGTTTTTCCGCAAGGGGGAGGATGCGACCCAAGTATAAGCCCAAAAGGTCGATCGCGCCTCGCCATCAGGGTCGGCAACCGAATTAACTTATAATGGCTAAAATAATCATCATCCCTCCGATTCATTTTCTGCTATTTGTAAATTGCTAAAATGAGTGTCGCCTCTGATTCATTTTCTGCTATTTGCACTCCTGAAAAACATCATGGCTGATATTGTCGAGACTGCCACCAATGCCGGCTCTTTCAAAACCCTCGTGACTGTTATTGAAGCGGCTGGTTTGTTAGATTTATTGCAAAGTCCGGGCCCCTACACCGTCTTAGCACCCACTGACGAGGCATTTGCCAAAATTCCTACGAATACTATTACGTCTTGGCTGGAAGACATACCCAAGCTCAAGAAAATTCTGACCTATCACATTCTGTTTGGCGAGGTACTAACTGAGAACTTGCTTGAGTTAAGTTCTGCAGAAACAGTTGAAGGTTCTGTGGTGGGAATTGATACTTCTGACGGACTTAAAGTGAATGATGCTAAAGTTCTCACTTCCAATATTCTTGCTGACAATGGCGTCATCCATATTATTGATGCGGTGCTAATACCCGCATTAGTTTCAGCATAATCAAACTTGCGGCATCTCTAAATTTAGTAGGGTGCTTATGGGCGCACCTTACATTTTAAACTAGAGAAATTACGCAAGTGTCACAATTAGTAAGGTGGGTCAGATCCCAAACCATCGATCATCCGTCCATAACTCGGTCTGACGCACCCTACAAGTCGATTGAATCGTGACACTTGCGTAATTGCTGAACTAATTATCCGAACCTAAAATCAATGCCGATCGCGCCGGCAGCATCAATTCTAAAAGGCGAGTTTCCCCTTCACCTTTCCACACAAACTCGCCTTTCCCAAACAGCAATTTATCGTGAGCAGATTTCAGATTAGCTGGCTCAAAGCTAATATTAGCTTCTTCGGTCGCGACATTGACAGCAACAACTATTTCCTCATCCCCCAAAATTCGGGCAAAAACGTAAACCGTTCCCTCAGCAAACAGAACTTGGTACGAACCAGTGCGGAGGGCAGCGTATTTGTGCCGCAAACCTATCAACTGCTTGTGATAATCTAAAACATCAAGTTCCCAGCGAGCTTGTAAGGGAAAACTGCGGCGAGAATCGGGATCGAGAGCACCGGGCAAACCAACTTCATCGCCGTAGTAAATGCTAGGAGCTCCGGGAAAAGTTAACAGCAGCAAAGTTGCAAGTTCAACACTAGCTTTATCGCCTCCTGCAATTGTTAACAACCTCGCAGTATCGTGACTGGCTAACAAATTAAGTTGAGTTAGCTGTATCGGCCAGGGGTACAGTTCCAAAACCTGCTGAATTTTGTCGCCGTACTCTTTAGCAAAAAGCGGCGGATAGGGATGGTAAGCACGACCTTCAATTTGAGTTAAATCTACCCTGTCCCCCGCTGCAAAAGCAATAGTCGGCGCAGCAAAAAGATAATTCATTACGCCGTCAAATTGAGTACCGTCGAGCCATTCTCTCGCATCTTCCCACACTTCGCCCACAATGTAAGCTTCGGGATTAACTGCTTTAACTCGGTCTCGAAATTCCTGCCAAAATCCCGGGGTTTTAATTTCAAAAGGAACGTCCAGTCGCCAGCCATCGACGCCGAATTTAATCCAATATTCGGCGATTTCCATGATGTATTCTCGCACTTCTGGATTGTCGTGATTGAATACAGGAAGGGCTCGATTCCCATCCCAACCGGCATAATTAGCAGGAAAATTGCCGTCGTAAGCAGATAATGGCCAGCCTTCAATTTTAAACCAATCGAGCCAAGGAGAACCGGGGCCGTTTTCGAGGATGTCGTGGAAGAAGAAAAAGCCGCGGCTGGCGTGGTTGAATACGCCGTCGAGGACAACTTTGATATTGCGATCGTGAGCTGCGTCTAGAAGCTCTTTAAAAGCCGGATTGCCACCCAACATCGGATCGACTTGATAGTAGTCGTGGGTGTGGTAGCGGTGATTGCTGGCCGACTGAAATATGGGGGTGAAGTAAATTGCGTTAATCCCTAAGTCTTGCAAGTAGTCTAGCTGTTCCATCACGCCCCACAAGTCGCCACCTTTGTAGCCTTGCAGGGTGGGCATTGCCTGCCATTCTTCCCACATGAAGTTTTGCAGCATGCGTTTGCGAGGCTGTTTGCTTTTGGCGAAGCGATCGGGGAATATTTGGTAGAATACGGCGTTTTTAACCCAGTCCGGCGTTTGAATTTGCATACACTTTTTCTAGCTTTTAGGGGTTAGGCTACAGTAGTAGATGTTTCTAGGGGATCTAACTTTTGGTAGAGAATAGACATTTTATCCCTTTTTGTCGATCGACAAATTGTAAAATATTACACAATTTTGCAGTCAATCTAAGATTGAAAACTGACTCTACCTAGAAATTTATCGTCCCGACGGGCGGCGCTTCCTGAGTGCTGTGGACTCGCACAAACTCAGATAACAGGAACGCCAGCAAAAAGAACCGGATCAAATTCAAGCAGAACCCGCTCGCGAGGAAGGGCCCATAAACAGCGTCAGCGCCCGTGGCGGTGCGATCGACCTGCCTTGAAAAAGAACAACAGCGCCATGAGCCTCGATCGAGAAATTGTGAAAACGGGGAATTTACCCAAAAAACTTGTTATTAACAGCCAAAACCCCGAACCTTATTCTTTCCTTAAACTGCCTTTATTTAGGGAAGGGTATTTTAACTCACAACTCAAAACTTTTTTAAATATCCATTATGGTTTGATGGGTATTTTAACTCACAACTCAAAACTTCTAACTCCAGTCCCGGACGCACTCCAACTCTCATAAACCGGGTTTTTTAACTCTTATTGAGGGTTTGAAGAAGTATTTGGATTAAACAACCCGGTTTCTGTGTAAGCGACTCAACTCATAACTCAAAACTCAAAACTTCCTTGCTCCCCCCCCTTGTCAAGAAGCCCTCACCATCCGACACTGTACTTGGAGAGTTAATCGACCCTAGGGAGAAAGTTCCTTGAAAAAAGTTTTAGCCATCATCCTCGGTGGCGGTGTAGGCACCCGCCTTTACCCCCTAACCAAATTGCGAGCCAAACCCGCAGTTCCCCTCGCAGGCAAATATCGCCTCATCGATATTCCTCTCAGCAACTGCATCAACTCGGAAATAGTCAAAATCTACGTCCTCACGCAATTCAACTCGGCATCCCTGAACCGTCACATCGCTCGCACCTACCAGTTTTCCGGCTTCACCGAGGGATTTGCCGAGGTGCTCGCCGCCCAGCAAACTCAGGAAAACCCCAACTGGTTTCAAGGGACAGCCGACGCAGTTCGCCAATATCTCTGGCTGCTAGAAGAGTGGGACGTTGACGAATACTTAATTCTTTCGGGCGATCACCTCTACCGCATGGACTACCAGAAGTTTGTGCAGAGACACCGCGAAACCAACGCCGATATCACCCTCTCGGTTTTGCCTATGGACGAGAAGCGGGCCTCGGATTTTGGTTTGATGAAAATAGACGACAACGGCCGCATTGTTTCTTTCAGCGAAAAGCCAAAAGGCGATGCGCTCAAACAAATGCAGGTGGATACTACTAAACTGGGACTGACAGCGCAGCAGGCTCAGGAAAGTCCTTACATTGCTTCGATGGGGATTTACGTCTTCAAAAAAGAAGTTCTGATTAAACTTCTGAAAGAATCTCCCAACCAAACTGATTTTGGTAAAGAGATTATTCCGAATAATGCAAAAAACCACAACGTTCAAGCTTATTTGTTTGACGATTATTGGGAAGATATCGGAACCATTGAGGCTTTTTACGATGCTAACTTGGCTCTGACAAAACAGCCTCAGCCGCCTTTCAGTTTCTACGATGAAAATGCGCCGATTTATACTCGCCCGCGTTTCTTGCCGCCGACTAAGCTTTTAGATACTCACGTGACTGAATCGATTATTGCTGAAGGCTGCATTCTCAAACAGTGCCGGATCGACCATTCTGTGTTGGGAGTTCGATCGCGCATCGAAGCTGGATGTACGATTCAAGACACCCTGGTGATGGGTGCTGACTTCTACGAACCCGACGCCGAACGGCATTCGAGTTTGGACAGCGGCGGCGTCGCCCTCGGTATCGGTGCAGATACTACAATTCGCCGCGCGATTGTGGATAAAAATGCCCGCATCGGCCGCAATGTTCAAATAATTAATAAAGACCGAGTGGAAGAAGCCAACCGCGAAAACCAAGGTTTTTACATCCGCAGCGGCATTATCGTAGTTCTGAAAAATGCCACGATTCCTGATGGAACTATCATTTAGTTATTAGTCATTAGTCATTAGTCGTCAGTCATTAGTTTTTTAAGTTAAAATCTGTTACCTGCTTTTCAAGTGACTGATGATAAATAATGAAATTAGTGACAGATCACCAATGACCGATGACTGATGACTGATGACGAAATTCATTCTTTTTTTTGTTGATTATTAATTCCCACCGCTGATGCGAGGTTGTCGAAATACTTGGCTTTCTTCCAAGGCTCGCGCATTATTAATAAGCGACAGTCTCTGTTACTGTCTGCCGCGATACAGATATGTCCGCTCGCCTGCGTCTGGCGAATAGCTTCTGATTTTTGTATTTGCGCTGGTAGCACGACTGACAAATACGCTGCCCGTTTCTGAGTACCACAGCACTCTCGGAACTATCTTTCCAATCGTCGCAGCAGCCACAAGGCCAACTTAGCAAATAATTCATAATGTTAGGACCCTGGTACAGTTAAAAGCTTATCGCTCTACTATCCTATCTTAATGTTTTATAAAAGTGTGTGATGTAGCTAACAGACAGGGGAGAAATTATGTTATATTAGTTTGATTAAAATCTATTCAGAGGTTGTAAAAATAAAATTCTCTAGCACGGGTCTGATGTGAATAAAAAATATCTAGAAATTTTGTGTAAAAACGGCGCAATTTAGGGTATTATATAGTCACAATTCAGACACCAGATTTGACCGAACTTGCTGATGAAAACCTGCTAAGATTTGGATTGGGTGATCAAGCTCAGATCGAGAAGTTCGTAGGCGTAAGCCGGGGCGTAGCCATCGCACCGCGCCCCGGAAAAAAAGAGCAAAAAAGCTCGATCGTCCGCGCAAGTCAACCCTCCTGGGCTCGCGCCCGCAACAGCAGCAGCTTTCCCCCCCTCACCTCAATCGGGCTGCCGCCTCCCGAAAGCCCTCAGCCTCATAACTCCCCAAAAGTTTTCGCCGCAGGAGTTTCACCGTCTCAAAGCTCACAGGTATAGCAACGGCCTATAGGGTAAGGACGTTCCTTAATTGAGGAAAGCATTGTTTTTGCTGTCGAATGCCAAAATCATTTCTAGAGCCGACTGCTCCGGCTGCCTTGTGCACGAGAGAGCCGAATGCTATAAAATCTTAAACAGCAGCGGAGTGCGGAAATTGCGATCGAACGCCCAGCAACAACCGAACTCGATCGAGTCCCAACCTTTGATAACCTATAATTTGAATGAGATGTCGCAGGCACTTCGGCTCCTGGCATTATACTAATGCGCCATCCTGCGGCTAATTTGGGATTTATTCTTTCTAACAACTAACAACTAACAAATAACAACTAATAAAGAGGGGATTGCTTAATGGCTGCAACAGATTTTAAAGACTATTACGCTATTTTGGGACTCAACAAAACTGCCACTTCTGACGAATTAAAAAAAACTTTCCGTAAACTAGCCCGCAAATATCACCCGGACATGAACCCCGGCAACAAAGAAGCCGAAGCTCGTTTTAAAGAAGTAAACGAAGCTTACGAAGTGCTCTCAGACCCTGAAAAACGCAAAAAATACGATCAATACGGTCAATACTGGAAGCAAGCTGCCACAACTCCAGGTGGGTGGCCGGGCGGGGGCAGTACGAATGTAGACTTTGGCGGGGTTGACTTCAGCGAGTACGGCAGTTTTGACGAATTTATCAATGCCTTGTTAGGTCGCGCAGGTAGTAGTCCGGGTAGTGCCCGCAACGCCAAGTGGAATTACAGCAACTACCGCACCAGCGGCGGGCCCACCGGGTTTGGCGGATTTGAAGATTTCGCGGGGTACGAAAACCGCACCGCAGGAAGCTCTCTCGACACCGAGGTCGCCATTTCCCTGACTCTGGGGGAAGCATTTCGGGGAACTTCTAAGCGAGTCGCCACGGGCGAAGTTTCGATTCCAGCCGGAGTTAAAACCGGCAGCAAAATTCGGATAAAAGGCAAAGGTCAAGTTGACCAGTACACGAAGCAGCAGGGAGATTTGTACCTAAAACTAGAAGTGTTGCCTCACCCTTTCTTCCAGTTTGAGGGAGAGAATTTGGTCTGCGAAGTCCCGATAACTCCCGACGAAGCGGTGTTGGGATCTTCAATTGAAGTGCCGGCGCCTGAAGGTATGATCACTGTGAAATTTCCAGCCGGGATTCGTTCGGGTCAGTCTTTGCGGTTGCGGGGCAAAGGATGGCCGAAACCCAAGAAAGACGAGCGGACTGATTTGTTAGTAAAAATTGCGATCGTGCCACCGAAAGAACTCACCACTCTCGAACGCGAGGCCTACGAGAAAATTCAAGCAAATCGTACTTTTAATCCTCGCAGTAATCTCAATCAGATGGTGCTTTGAAAAAACGTGCATTTATCGGGGGCAAATAATACCATTTCTTCAATATTCGCCAGGGACACAGCATTGTTGTGTCCCTACAGTATGCAAGCGCGATCTCATTTTAAAAAAACCCTGTTAACAAGTCAAATTTTATTCGCCGGTAATTTGCACTTTCCCACCTTCTCAAGACTCTTCACTAGCTCTTAGCTGAGTAGGTTGACTACCTTGTTTGATGTTGATGCTAATTTTTTTAGAGCCTTTGTTCTCCAAGTCTCGGATGTAGTAGTTCGAGTTGTCGGAAGCTTCCTGTCTGCTGTCATAGGGCCCAAAGTAATAGGTACTCTTTGGCGAATCTGTATCCACTTCTACCCACCATTCGTCGCGGCGAGTGCTGCCAGCAGGTTGAGCTAGCACCCAAAAAGCCGTGAAAAACATACCCAACATAGAGATTTCAAACATATTTACCTCTGGGAAGATTTAAGTAGTTTTTACTGTTCTCAATTTATCAACGCAACCCGAGCGATCGGCTCATCCTCAGTGCTGATTTGATCCCGATAACTTTTGGCAGTTAATGGTGGATAAAATCTGCACTTTGATGGAGATGATTCCGACTTTTCAGCCACCACTACAAATACCAAGTCCGCAAGGTAAGGACTAGGCCAAGCTGAGGCTTAATATTATTGTTGAGGCTTGAGGTAATTGAAAACTCAAACAAAACTTAGGCTCTCTTGAGGCTCAGAAACCGGGTTATTTAACAGATACCCCTGGCGATAGATGGAGTATTTTCGTCAAAAAACCCGGTTTCTGGAGTCTGGACTATCAAAATTCTTAAGCCGCGATACCCTCTGAGAATTCACTGTCGCAAATCGTGAGTTCCGAAGGCTGACACCGTTTGATGCGGATGCTAACTCTTTTGGCTTTCTCGCTTTCCAGGTCTTCGATGTAGCCCGGAATATTGCTGGAGGCTTCTTTGTCGGTGTCGAAGGGGCCAAAATAGTAGGTACAGCGGGGCAAATCTGTGACGATTTCTACCCACCATTTCTCAGGGCTGCGGGGGCTGGAGCCAGCAAACACGGACAATACTGCGACGTAGATACAAAATAAATAAATTCCGAGCATTTTTCCTCTTTTGGGGTTATTTATTTTCTCACAGGACTTACGCCCTCGCGACTCTCATCAACCGGGTTCTTCAACTCCTGGCGATCGCCCTTTACCAGAGAATTTCGTTCCTCAAACCCGGTTTCTGCGTTTAGAATTGTCTAAGTTTATCAAAGTAATTTGTGCGATCGCCTCAACCTGAGTGCTGATTTTGAGGCGAGAATAGAATCCCAGTGAATCAACTATTTTGCATTTAAATTTAAGCTTGATGGTGGGCTAGGAGTGGCGACCCCACAAGAGTTTAAGTACGCAGTAGTCGAGCGATTAAATGCGCGACAGCTTACTTCGCGCAATACGCCGGAATATATAGAATTTCTTGGGCAGATGAGCTATGAAATCAAACTTAATAACCTTGGCAACACAGGTTTCGGTGTATCCAATTTTTGTGAGAAAGGCTATATAGTCTAGGCGATTGCTTCGCGTATAGCTGACAATGACATCTAGCTTGGCCACACAGGTTCCGGTGTACCCAATTTTTGCGATCGAGACTATAGCGCGACCTTACGCTAGCAGCGCCACAGCTTAAAAACTGTCGCTAAAATAGCAAAACCCGCCTGGGCGGGTTTTGTTGTTAAGCTATAAAATTCCTCAAACAAATCGGATTTGGCCAGCTCAGCAGGCTGAGGCTTAGCGCTTGCCTTTGGGGAATTGCTCGATACCAGCCCAACCGTAGAAAACCAGCTCGTCGTTCTGAACTCGGCAGCGGTCT
Source organism: Microcoleus sp. D2_18a_B4 (assembly GCF_036702475.1). Taxonomy (NCBI): domain Bacteria; kingdom Bacillati; phylum Cyanobacteriota; class Cyanophyceae; order Oscillatoriales; family Microcoleaceae; genus Microcoleus; species Microcoleus sp. D2_18a_B4. Next base: position 41,740 of record NZ_JAUBTL010000007.1, on the reverse strand, counting down.
ACTCGCAGTTGAGTGCCTTCTAAGGCAAATTTGTCTAAGTCTAGCAAGTTATTTACGTGGGCAATTATAGCTTGACCCAAGTCTACTGCTTGCTCGTCACCGCCGTAAGTAACGCTGACAAATTGGATTTTGCGTCTGTCTTCTACTTGCAATTGAGCAGTAATATCTATTTTGACCGGTTCGCTGGCATCGCCTACGGTAATTTCGGACTGAAGCCGAATTGATTTGTCGGTTCCGAAGCTGACTTCAGTGTTTTGAAAGTGCAGAGATTGCTCTTGGTACTTCAGCTTCTGGAGTTTTTCAACTACAAAAGGTGTATTGAATGAGGTGGTTAAATCCGATCGACTTAAGACTACTCGCATATTTGCCTGGGTAGGCTGCCGTAATTTCACTTGACCTGCAAAAATCGCTCCAAAATCAATGGAGAGTGCTTGCAGGTAGAGTTCCATCACTTCTATGCGAAGGCCGTTGTACATCAACATACCTTTGCCAACGAAGTCGAAACCGTCGATGCTTCCCTGCAAGAGTTTGGCTACTGGTTCGACTCGGATGTTGGCCTCGGCCTTTTCAGAACGCTTGAATAAGGCTGCGATCGCAGCTCCTGCTACTTTACTAACAAGGCGATCGCCACTTTGACCTTGAAAGGATGTACCGCTAAACAAAGCTGCTACCATTTATTCGTTTGCTCATCTACAGTCGCCATTATAACCCTATATTAAGAAATGTAAAAATCGCTTGTGCTTATTCACCTCATAAGCAGATCTTGTTTTTTGTCTGTCTTCTAAACAACATTCTTGAAATTTAAAGGCTCAGGGGGGTGCCTTGGAGACAAGCGCGATCGAGCAAAGCTCCATCCCAAAGGGTTTTTTCCATCATGGCGCAAAGCAAATTAGCCCCCGTCAGGTTAGCGCCCCGCAGTACGGCTCCATTCAGGATCGCTTCTTCCAAGTCAGCTCCTGACAAATCAGCGCCGGACAAATTGGCATGGCTCAAATCGGCACCAAGCAAAATTGCCCTAGCCAAAGCAGCGCCCCGCAAATCGGCACCGCGCAAATCGACACCGCTCAAATCCAAATTGCCGATGGATGCCGCCGTCAAAAAAGCACCCCCAAAACTTGCGTCGCGGACTAAAGCGTTAGCGAAGGAAACTCCCCGCAAATCGGCATTGCGAAAATCTGCGCCTCGCAAGTCAGCGCCGCTCAAGTCAGCGCCTCGGAGGTTGGCTCGCAATACTGCCCGCTGCAAGTTAGCGCCGGCGAGATTAGCTCCACTCAAGTTGGCTTGAGACAAGTTAGCACCCGCGAGATCCGCTCCCGCTAAGTCTTTGCCGGCTAAATCAGTGCCGACCAACATCAAAATTTTGCCTTTGCGTATGGCTTCGAGGTCATTAGTCATTAGTCAGTTGTCAGTTGTTGGTTGTCAGTTGTTGGTTAACAGTCAACAGTCAACAGTCAACAGTCAACAGTCAACAGTCAACAGTCAACAGTCGAGTTATTTTATAATGCCGGAGCGGCCGAGGTCGTTCGATCGCCCAAATCCTCCAACCACACGTTAGGCAGTTGGCTCGGGCGAGTTGGTAACTCCATCAAACCAATTTCTGTCATTCTGACGACGTTGCTGAGAGTTTCCAGCAAAGCCGGATCGAAGCGAGTGCCCGACAGTTCGCGGCACTGTTTCAAAGCTTCGCTCAAACTCAAAGCCGGACGATCGCCACGCGGTTGAGTCAGTTCTTGAAAATAAGCGACCAACCCCAAAATCCGCGAAGTCATCGGTATCGCTTCGGCTCGCAAACCCTCTGGCCTGCCGCTGCCGTCCCAATATTCGAGTTTATGCTTGACAATTTCCGCTACAGGTGCTAGTTCCGGCATTGCTTGCAGCAGTTGGGAACCGATGAAACTGCGATCGCGCCAAAACGAGAAAGTTGCTTCGTCAAAAGCATCGGGAGTGCGATCGAACACCTCATTCGGGGCCGAAACTAAGCCGACTCGAAATAGCAATCCAGCCAGCCGCAGCCTCCGCAACTGCAAAGCCGGCAAATCGAGGATTTGACCCAAAGTTTCCGACAAAGCCGCCACCTGCAAAGACGCTGTAGGATTGGAGGTATCGCGTTCGTCTACGCGCTGGGCGATCCGCAGAAAAGCTTGAAGTTTGTTAGCGTTCAAATTGCGGCTGACGCGCAAAGCTTGACCTTCCAATTCCCACAACTCGCGGGTTTGGCGGTTAATTGCCACCATTTGCTGCTGAGAACTTTGCAGGTAAGTGACGATCCGCGATACCACCCCACTAATGTCGGCCAAGGGCGGGCCTTTAGTTGCCAGGATTTCGTGGTGCATTTCCAGCAAACTTTCGGCTAGGGGGGCGTTGTAATGTCGCGTCTGTTCTATAAAAATTTCTGCAGCAGCCGACACCAAAGACTGGTCAAACGACCACAAACCGTAGAACTTTCGTTCTATATCTACTTCCGGCTTGCCATCGGGCAAGTATTCCTGGTCTGAAAGTTCGCGACAAAGCACCATTGCTTTGTATGTCGGGGCGAGGATGATTAAATTCCATTCTTGGATTATGGGGTCGCTCTCATCGAGATTTATTAAAGATACATTTTCTAATTGAGCGGTTTTGTGGGTAGCGAAACCGCTGTCGGCTACTGCACCTATGACAACGCGCCGAGAGGCATTAGCAATATCTAGGTAGCGATCGGCTTCCTGTAAATACCATTTTCCCTGCTGAAACATCACCAAAACTAGGGGTTGGAGTTCGCTCTTGTCCCCGCCACTGGTTTGCAAAATGTGGTCTTCTAGGGCGTGACACAGGGCTACGAGGGTGTTTTTGAAGTATACCCCGTAGCTAGAAGGCAGTTTTCCGCCGGGAAGTGTAGCTTGTAGTCTAGCGAGAGTTGATTCTGAATTCATCAGAAAAATGAGCCTGAAACCCCGTCCTTCTAGGACGGCTTTACATTGGATTGGGGTGGAGGGGTATGGTTGCCCCTCCGTGGAGATGTGGTCTTCTCCAAAACTCCCTTACGGGTAAAGTTAGCACGCGCCTTTGTTTTGAGAGCTTGTTAAACTTGCAGCACTGTAAAGCGTGACCTTAAAACTGTTTAACTGCAAATGACAGAGCAGGGGACTAGCTTCGCATCAAGCGGGTCTCGTGACTCAAAAAACGTAGACCTCGAAAGTATACGGCCCGTCAGGACGGCTCGCAAGAATCTCTTACAAGCCTCATGCCTGATAGCTGAGGTTCCTGACTGCAAAAAGCGGTGCCTGCTCTTACTTATTGTAGCGGGCGATCGAACTTCTCGAAAAGACTTTTGGCAAAAATCCGAGTTTTTGATTTTTCCCCGCTTCGCAACCGAGTCAATCGATTTTAGATTTTAGATTTTAGATTTTAGCATTGAAGCATTGAAGCATTGACCCCACGGATAAATTCGGGGGGCAAGTTTCATCGGATACAGTTTTTTTATTTCGGGACAGATGAATCCGGGGGCTTGTATGCTGGATGCTTTCGGTCAATGTAGAGTGCGCCGAAGAGTACCTGATTAATTTTAGCAATTTTCTGGAAACCCTCTGTCTTTGGCTGAGTTTTTTTCAGACGAGAAACCAGCCGAGAGGAAGACGGTAAATGACTTAGGTATTAACTACTATTTTGAAAACAATATTAGGAATTCTGAGCGTGCTTCAACAAAATAGAAGTTTAGGGGAACAGGCGATCGACAAAGTGGCCGAGATTGCTATTGCGAGCAAATTAGACGAATCCGAAACTTTGTCTGTCACAGTTAACACCGATCCGATCCAGCTAGCCCAGGGTTCAGTAGAGGCCGTTGCGGTTGAGGGCACAGGGTTGGTAATGCAACAAGATTTGCGCGTGGAAGATTTGCAAATTCACATAAAGGATATTGCTGTCAATCCCCTGACCGCTATGTTTGGCAAAATTGAACTGAACGGGCCTGCCTTCGGTGCGGCGCGCGCAGTTTTAACAGAAAGCGATATCAACCGCGCTTTTAATTCCGAATACATCAGCAGGAAACTGAAAAACTTAAAAGTTACTGTTGAGGGACAACAGCAGACAATAGACGTTAAAACTATTGAGTGCCAATTGCTAGCTGGAAAAATCGCTTTAAATGCTGAGGTATTGGTGCAGGAAACTGCCTCTACTGAAAAAATTTATTTTACATCAAAACCTCAGATCGCAGCGGGCGGTTGGGCAATTTCTCTTCAGGATGTCGAGTATCCCGAAAACAAGGAATTTTCGCCGGAGTTAACAGCAGCTTTGGCGGACAAAGCTGGTGAGGTTTTAAACTTGCGAAATTTTGAAATTGAGGGAATGTCCCTGCGAATTCAGCAGCTAAATGTGGAAGCTGGTGTGCTGACTTTGCAAGCTGAAGCGAAAGTCGAAAAATTCCCAGAGTAGCAGTAGGGTTCTGAGGTTAGTAGCTGGTAGGGTGCGTCAGTGGATTGGAGATTTTAGATGTTATGTTTACTCCACAGATGAATCTGGGATGTTGAACAAGAGTCTAAAATTTTTCTAACTCCACGACAGCATTCGTTCGCAAGTATCCGTTTTTGGGCGTGGTCAAAAACAGAAAAGCTTTTGTCATCAAGCAATTCTTGGAACGCACGCACCCGAAGACTACGCTTTGAAACTACCTGGGCCCTTTTCTTGTCGGTCGGGTACGAGTGTCTCAACCAAACTTACTCTAGAAACCCGGTAAAAAAGCTGGGTTTCTAGATACCTGCGCGTAAGTCCTACCAAAAATAATCTCTCGAAGGCGATCGCCATTTTTAAATCCCTCTAAAGTTAGAAAAAAATAGATAGCAATTAGTGGCAAAATATCACCGCCGTTAGAGGCAGGTGTGGGGAGTTTATTTTTACTCTTGATAAGTAGTAGTAAAAAAATGGAAAATTTTTGTGAACACTGTAACTGCTTTTTTTAAAAGACTGCGTATCGGTCAAATTTTGACTGTATTTATGGCAGGTGTGCTGCTGTTTACCAGCACCGCTTGCAATGCCGGCGATACTCGAGGTGCTCGGCCTGAGAATCCTCCCGTCCAAATGGGAGGAATGAATAACCCTCACAAGGCCGGTGGTGATGGATATACGAATTATCAAATGTCTACTGACCCTAAAGTCAATCAATCGCCTGCTAAAGCAGAAAAGAATCGGGCTGATTTGTCGATCTTAGGCGATCGTCTCCTGGCCTCGACTACCGCTGAATCTAATTCCTCAAAGCTGCTTTATCCGGGTTCTGCACCGATGGAAACTGACAAGTTTGACCTCGAACTCGGCGGAGATAAAACTCTGTTAGATACGCCAGACGGACAGCCGGCTAAGGCTCAACCCGTATTCGATCGCAGCGATCCCGATGCCAATATTTTAGAGAGAGTAGGCGCCGCATTTAAGGATGCTTCTGGTTTCCTCAAAGATAGCGCTGAAGATGCCAAGGAAAGTTCCGTTACGAAACTCAATCCGCTGCAAAAATAAGCTAGCCGAACCAAAAATGATGTAGGGGCTGTCTGAAATTAGCCCCTACATAAATAATATAATTTATTGAAACTAGATAAACGCTTGTATATCTGCAATCTGCTCAACAATATTTACGTTTTTTATGCTTTTTTGATATGATGCAGAGCAATATATTTTACATCTTAGGTGATTTATGATGGGAATGCCCGACAGTATTTTTGGTAAATTTCACTCAGGTTGAATAACTCTCAGACATATTAATTAACCTGAACTATTTTACCATAAATTAAACTGACAGGGTTGTTGATTTCGTGAGCGACTCCAGCGACTAACTGTGCTAAACTCGACATTTGTTCGGAGTGAATTAGCTGAAGATGCCCAGGAAAGTTCCGTTACAAAGCTTAAATTTTAAGATTATTTTACTGATCCAGGAAAAACCCTAAACAGTTTTAGGCGTAAAGAAACATTGTAATGATGGATAAAATACCAGATAGCTCTCACATGATTGGAAAGCTTTTTATAAAATGACCGAGTTTTTATTACAATAACGAGATATCCCTGCCATCAGGGTGTTATTGAATCTTTCTATATCACAAGTTTTGCCCGTATCTCTCCCGACAGATTGGTGTCGCTTGCGAGGGAAAACTTTTTCCTATGCGACCTAAAAAGTTGTATAGTACAGGGCATATTGTCTGTAAACGGCTGAGAGCGAATCTCAGAAATCTGGGTCGCAAGAAAACAGGGATGTCTACAGCTTCATATAAAGCCTGTTTAGGCTTCGTTTGGGCTTAAAACGCAGTTTTTGTCCCGCTAAGCCAGGGATGATAAGCTGTGTTGCATCTAGATTGCCTATGGTACTAGAGAGGAAGAGGGGGGGAAGGGGAGAGGGGGAGAGGATTTGACGATTTTTGATCGGGACTCAAAATATACAATTTAAATGCACAACAGCTTATTACAATGCGGGTTTTGAAGCAACAGGTAGAAACTTCTAATAACGCCACGCAACAACTGGAAGCGATGCTAAAGGCGTAATTATTCTTAGTTAATCGCTATACCCGTGAAATCTTGGAAAAATACTTCTCGTAAATTCCAGCTTCGTACTGCCCTCGTCGTTCCCTTCGTTTTGCAAATCGTCGCGGCGGTGGGGTTGGTGGGTTATCTTTCCTTCGGCAATGGGCAAATTTTTCTGTAGCCAGCATTGACCCTTTGAATAGCCCATCCACTCATGGAAATCTTATGAAACTCCAAAGACAAATCCTCTTAACAACGATCGGGCTGGTTTCCCTTGCCCTGGTTCCCACCGTTGCTCTGCTGACCTGGACTTCCCGACACGCTCTCCTGGCACAGACTGAAGCACAAGGTAAGCAAGTCGCTCAATCCCTGGCTCGCAGTGCTCAGTTTGTTGAGAAAGTTCCCAAAGATGTGGAAAATACGATCGCAGACCATATGCTTGCCCAAGCCACGATCTCGGCTCACCTGGTTGCTATAGCTGAAGCAGCCAATCTCAGCCCCCAACAAATCAATCAACGGTTAAGTGCGATCGCCAAAAAATCCGTCGTGGAGGAGTTCTGGATTACGGATGAAACTGGACGGGCTTATTTGAAGAATGCTCCCTTCGCGTTCACGTTTAGTCCCGATCGGGCTAAACAACCCCAGGCGTCTATGTTTTGGCCCCTCCTAACAGGAGCAAAATCTACCGTTGTTCAGGATGCCCAGGTGAGAGAGTACGATAAGCAAATCTACAAATATGTGGCAGTAGCAGGGGTCGATCGTCGCCGGATTGTGCAGGTTGGGTATAACGCTTCGTTTATTGAGCGGTTGCGCCAACAAGTTGGAATCAATGGCTTGATCAAGCGATTGTTAACGAGTGGAGAAATCGGTGGCATCTGGGTGGTCGGTCTCAACGCCACCACCAATGCAACGGCTGTGGCAGACAATTCGGGATTGAGTCAAGAACTGAGTCCAACAGATACCCAAAGGTTGAAGGACAGTATAGCTCAAAAACTGACCCAAAGTTATCAAGAAGATGGTTTTTTGAAAGTTGCCACGCCGTTAATTGACGAGACAGGACAGATAACAGGGGCAATTCTGGTTTCACTCTCCACAAAACCTGTGCAGGCAGCGCTTCAGAATCAACTGTTATGGTCGCTGACAGTTTCAGCCGTGGTGCTAATAATCAGTTCGATCGTTGCCCTGCTGTTATCGCGGCGACTAACTCAGCCTGTGCTGCAATTAAGCGAGGCTGCATCTTCGTTGTCTACTGGCAACTGGGATCAAATTGTTCATGTCCAAGGGACTGATGAAATGCACGATCTAGCAACTGCATTCAACAAAATGAGCGGACAATTAAAGGAGTCTTTTGCAACACTTGAAGATAAAGTTAAAGAACGCACCGCAGAACTAGGAACCGCTAACGAAGAAATCATTGCCCTCAACGAGAGACTCAAGGAAGACAATCTCCGCATGGGTGCGGAATTGGATATCGTGCGTCAGATGCAGCAAATGATTCTGCCCAATGCTGAGGAACTGAAAATTGAAGGACTCGATATTGCCGCATACATGGAGGCCGCCGATGAAGTCGGCGGCGACTACTATGATGTCTTAAACACCGATGGCGTTGTCACTCTGGGCATCGGCGATGTCACTGGACATGGACTTGAAAGTGCCATCTTGATGCTGATGGCGCAAACCGCCGTTCGTACCCTCAAGGAGATACGTGAAGTAGACCCCGTTCGGTTCCTAGATGCGCTCAACCGCACCCTTTACAAAAACGTGCAGCGCATGAAATCTCACAAAAGCCTCACCCTAGGGATTTTAAATTACTCCCAAGGACTCGTCAGCATTAGCGGTCAGCATGAAGAAACAATTATTGTGCGAAACGGTGGACAGGTAGAACGTGTCGATACGATGGATTTAGGTTTTCCTATCGCCCTCCACGATGACATTGCTGAGTTCATCAGTCATATTTCAATGGAGCTACAGCTAGGAGATGGTATCGTGCTATATACCGATGGTATTCCCGAAGCAAAAGACATTAACAAAAAACAATATGGCGTGCAGGCCATGTGTGAAGTCCTTAGCAAAAACTGGCATTTATCGGCTGGGGAAATCAAGCAAGCGGTGATTGACGATGTGCGGCGACATATCGGCAATCAAAAAGTATTTGATGATATTACGCTGTTGGTTTTGAAGCGGACGGAATTAGGCCTCGAAACAGAGTCACAGCCTCAAGCAGCCGCAGTGGTTGAGAGCGATCGCCAATACCTCGAAACCATAAACTTATGACATCAAACGGGAAAATTGTCGGCGGGGCGATCGCCTTAGCAGTCAAATTTACGAAGAGGTGGTGCGATATCTCAAACGCAGCCCCCCAAAAGAGGCTGAATCTCAAGAGAACTTCCAAGCCATAGTCACAGTCTAAATTTTTATGAGACTAATCTATTAATGGTAGTTAAATACGATTTTTTGCTCGTCATCTTTTTATCATTATTGCCATTATTGCCTCCTATACCACCTTATAATTAACTGAGATAATGACTCCAAGAAACGGTGGAAATATTCGCTTAGGTTGGTTAATTTGTGGTTCTTTGACAATGGGAACGGGCATCTGGGCAATGCACTTGATAGGAATGCTGGCTTATTACCTGCCAGTAGCGATCGCCTACGATTTACCGATTATGATTGTGTCTTGGCTTGCTGCAGTCATTGCATCTGGCACAGCCTTCTACAGCTTGCATCGAGGTTTTGCACGCAGGTTCTCATTGTTAATCCCCGGTATTATCATGGGTTCAGGCATTGGGAGTATGCTTTATATTGGCATGGCGGCGATGCGAGTACCTGCCGAAATGCACCATAATTGCTGGATTGTGGCACTGTCTTTCTTAGTTGCCGTTATTTCTAAATCTATAAGGAAGTCCGATGTACGACTTGACGAGATTCACTTTAAGGGACATGGCCGAATGCGGGTTGGCTCTACGCCAGTTCGGCTTGGGGGTTGAAAGTATGGAAGAGGCGAGTAACAGCATTGTTAGGTATCTTTACGAAAATTTCTGTACTAAACCAACTGGTGAAAAATCCTGCGCCCTAGTCCGTTTGTTCAAAACTCACCCTTATGAAGACTTAGAAGTCGAACTTGCCGAGTATGCCCGTAGTATGTTGGGCGACTATCCCCCTTGGCCTACCATGAAGTGCATGATTCCACTCGCAACGGTAGGAGAACAAACGGAATGGAACTCAAGACACACATCTGTTGGACATAAGGCTATTCCGCTGGCAAGCGAATCTGTAGTCGCTCAGATGCCGATGATCTCACAACTCATCAGACAGCTCGGCTTAGATATAAAAACAGTTATCAACCCTGACCCGAATCTTTTGGTAGAAATCGAGCAGAGGAAATACAACGTCTTCTATGTACCTGAAGCGATTGGCAGCCCCTATATTCCCGCCCAGGACTCCTTTGTGATTCCCTTCGGAATCAAGTCTGTATTGGGGTTCGGTGGTCTATTACCTTCAGGCAATATGTTTGCAATTATCCTGTTCTTGAAAGTCCAGATTCCTATTAGCACGGTTCAGATGTTCAGCACTCTGGCGCTGAACGTAAAGACAGCACTGCTGTCCTTCGATCGAGCATCTGTTTTCGCCCAAAAAAAAGATGGATCTGCTAGAGCCTCTAAGCAAATATTCACAAAAAACACTGAGCAGGATATAGCGCAGCTTAAATCCCAGGTAGCGACTTTGAGGCAGTTGCTTGATGTTTTTGATAAATCGATCGCGGTACAATCCGATCGACTCGAACAAGCCATAGAGCAACTGGCGGAATCCGCGCAAAAGTTAGATACCCTCAACGAGAGACTCAAGGCAGACAATCTTCGCATGGGTGCGGAATTGGATATTGTGCGTCAGATGCAGCAAATGATTCTGCCCAATCCTGATGAACTGGAAATCGACGGACTCGATATTGCCGGATATATGGATGCTGCCGATGAAGTCGGCGGCGACTACTATGATGTCTTAAACACCGATGGCGTTGTCACTCTGGGCATCGGCGATGTCACTGGACATGGACTCGAAAGCGGTATCTTGATGCTGATGGCGCAAACCGCCGTTCGCACCCTCAAGGAAATCCACGAAACTGATCCGGTTCGGTTCTTAGATGCGCTCAACCGCACCCTTTACAAAAACGTGCAGCGCATGAAATCTGAGAAAAGCCTCACCCTAGCGATTTTAAATTACTCCCAAGGACTCGTCAGCATTAGCGGTCAGCATGAAGAAACAATTATTGTGCGAAACGGTGGACAGGTAGAACGTATCGATACGATGGATTTAGGTTTTCCCATTGCCCTTGACGATGACATTGCTGAGTTCATCAGTCATATTTCAATTGAGCTACAGCTAGGAGATGGTATAGTGCTATATACCGATGGTATTCCCGAAGCAAAAGACATTAACAAAAAACAATATGGCGTTGAGCCGATGTGTGAAGTCATCAGCAAAAACTGGCATTTATCGGCTGGGGAAATCAAGCAAGCGGTGATTGACGATGTGCGGCGACATATCGGCAATCAAAAAGTGTTTGATGACATAACTTTGTTGGTTGTGAAGCGGACGGAATTAGGCCTCGAAACAGAGTCACAGCCTCAAGCAGCCGCATTGGTTGAGATCGATCGCCAATACCTCGAAACCATAAACTTATGACATCAAACTGGAAAATGGTCGGCGGGGCGATCGCCTTAGCAGTCAATTGATTTTAGATTTTAGATTTTAGATTTTAGATTGAGGCATTGACCCCACGGATAAATTCGGGGGCTTATTTATCGGATAAAATTTTTTATATCTCCACAAATTAATGTGGAGGCTTGTATCTTGGATGCTTTCGGTCAAATTTACGAAGAGGTGGTGAGATATCTCAAACGCCACCCCCCAAAAGAGGCTGAATCTCAAGAGAACTCCAAACCTGTAGTCAACTTCTAAATTTCTATGATTAAATCTATCTAATGATATCTTGCATCAATCTAAAGAAAGCGATCGATCGCGGGATGAGCGCTCCCTTTATTGACATTAGTGCTTTCGGTCAAGTGAACAAACCTGACGGTCAACTGAGTACAGTTAGACCGCATGCTTCTTTTTCCTTTTTTTTCTCATGCTTTTTATAGTGAGGTAGTTCCACCCCCACTTGCTAATATAGTATCAGAGTATTTCCAGGTTATCAATAGGCATAAAAGAATAATTGTCGCTTTGGGTACCTACACCCGACAAGCCTTTCATCACGCGGGCGTAATTCCCAACAGGGTAGGGGCGTAGCGCTCTGATTAATCCCCTCTAAATATACGCCCGGGACTTCCCGGCTGGTAGTTAAAACTATTCACTCAAAGCCTTTCTACATAGCGTAAGGCGCGCCAAAGCGCACCCTACAAAATAGATATGCAAGGGTAAGTCCTATTACTCTCAAAGCTTTTTTCGCTCTAAAACAGCTTTGTTCTATTTTTTCTTTGAATCAGAAACATCAGCAATCAAATCGTCTTTATCAACTTTCGGTACAAAATCAGGGCGTTCTTTGGATTCCCAACCGGGTGGGCGCTTGGAGTTGTACCAGGCGATCGAGCCGATCGTAACTGCGGCAATAAAGCCAGCAACAAGAACTAATATTGGGGTCGTCAAGCTGACATCTGTCATGATAGTTAAATCCTTATCTACTCTACTTTTACATTATCTTAAGTGCTAATGCCGTTTTATAGATATATCTCAAGACTGAAAAAAAACTGAATTGAGGTCATAATGTTTAGAGGTTGAAAATAGGAGAGCAGATTTTATGCCGTTGGGGACAATAGCATTGCTGTTGGCTGCGAGTTTCAGCCTAGGTGCTTTACCGCTAACGGGATGGGCGGTGCGAGTGTTTAGTCGCCGAGATTTGAGGGCCCTGGGCACGGGGAATGTGGGCGTGTCGGCTGCTTTCATTCACGGCGGGAAATTAGCGGGAATTGCTGCGGTGTTGGCGGAAATTGCCAGGGGAATTTTGCCAGTTTTGGCGGGGCGATTTTGCTTCCCGGATGCACCTGCGATCGCGATCGCCCTGTTAATTCCTCTAGTTGCGGGCAGATATGCGATCGCCCGAGGTGGAGGCGTGACCAACGCGGTTTGGGGTCTTTTGGTATTTTCGCCGCCAGTGGCTGTATCATCTGGCATTTGGGGGCTGCTGGTGTGGGGTTTGGCACAGCGGTGGTGGGGTAAGGGCGATCGGGCGAGACTCTTTGCTTCCCGTTGCGGGTGTCTGTGTACCCCAATCTGGGTTTGGGTGTGGCGACAATCAATGCCCGAATTTTTAGCAGCAGCAGGATTAGCCTTTTTACTCTTCACAATTAGTCTTCGTCAGGGTGATGATATGGCTTTATCTAAATCAGAGCAATTGTTTTCTCTTGATGATTCGTTAGATGCTGCAATCTGTGGCGATAAAGCGGCTAAATTGTCTCAACTCAAACGAGCCGGGTTTAACGTACCTTCTGGTTGGGTATTATCACAAGAAGCGGGCATCGGGCATCGGGCATCGGGCATCGGGCATCGAGGAAATAGTGATGAATTGTCAATTTCCAATGCTTCCATTCAAAATCTAAAATCCAAAATCCAAAATCGAATGATTGTGCGTTCTTCTGCTGCCGGAGAAGATGGCGAGACGAGTTCTGCCGCCGGACAATATCAAACTATTGGCCCTGTTTTCACTGAAGCAGAATTACTCGATGCAATTAATCGCTGCCGCCAGTCTTATTGGACTTCCGAAGCTGTGGCTTACCGCCGACAGCGACAATTGCCCGACACCCAAATGGCTGTATTAATTCAGCCTTATATTGACAGCGAATTTGCGGGAGTCATGTTCAGTCGCAATCCTTTAGATGGTGGTTCCCAGGTAATTATAGAAGCTTTACCGGGAGGAGCAGAGTCTGTTGTCGGCGGACAATGTACTCCGGTTCATTTAGAAATTGATTTTAGTAAACCTGAATCATTAGAAAAAAAATTAACTGAACTTAAAAGTAATTCAATTATTTCTCCATCCATTTTATCAGAATTGGTGAAACAAGCCCAAGCGATTGAAGCATTTTTTCACGGAATTCCGCAGGATATTGAGTGGAGTTGGGACGGGGAAAAAGTTTGGATTTTGCAAAGCCGCCCCATTACTAATTTGCAGCCTTTTTGGACGCGCACTATTGCAGCCGAAGTGATTCCCGGTGCAATTCGCCCGTTAACTTGGTCGATTAATCGGCCGCTGACTTGCGGGGTTTGGGGAGAGATTTTTCAGGTGGTTTTGGGCGAGCGCGCCAGTGGCTTAAACTTTAATGAAACAGCAACTTTGCTGGGTTCTCACGCCTATTTTAATGCGACTTTGTTGGGCGAAATTTTTCGGATGATGGGATTGCCGGAACAGGGTTTGGAATTTTTGCTCAGAGGGCAAAAAATGGGCAAGCCGCCTTTGGGGAAGATTTTGCCTAATTTGCCTGGTTTGTGGCGTCTGGTGCAGCGAGAAAGGGCGCTCAATGCAGAATTTAAGGGCGATCGTACTTCTATTTTCCTCCCGGCACTGCAAAGTCTGGAGAAGGAAGAGGGAAGAGGGAAGAAGGAAGAGGGAAGAGGTTCGAGCGAAGAAGAAATATTAATGTCCAATGCCCAATGCCCAATGCCCGATTACCAATATTTAACGGAATTGTTAGACAGAGCGGAGCAAATTCAGGAGTGGCTAAAACCGATTACTTACTACAATATATTAGGGCCGATCGGGCTGGCTATTCGCAAGGCAATTTTTCGCGTTGATGATGACTGGCTAGCCAATGACAGCGCTCCTGAAATTGCTTCGGTGCGAGCTTTACAGCAGTTGGCTCAGAAATTGCGACAAGCTGCTGTTTCGCAGCGTGACGAAACTGTTTCAGTCGCAGATTTAGCACAGACATTTGCGGAAAATCCGGCTTTACAAGCAGATTTTGAAAAGTGGCTTGATATTTACGGATATTTGAGCGAGGTGGGAACGGATATTGCTGTTCCTACTTGGCGAGAACAACCGGAAGTTTATCAAAAGTTGCTAATAAATATGGCTCAAAAAGCCGAAACTAATTTAGTTGAGAAAGGTGAAATAGGATTGAGTTTTTCGCAGAAGTGGCGATTAGATAAATGTCAAGAAAGAGCGCTTGTCAAAAACGAAATTAGCGAAATTTACGCGCGGTTGTTGGCTCACCTGCGCTGGACTTTTTTGGAGATTGAAGCTTGCGGCTTGGCAATGCAGGTGTTTGAGGAAAGCGGGGATATTTTTTATCTGGAATTTGGGGAAATTCAGCAGTGGATTCGTAGCGGTGGAAGTGTTTCGTTTAAGGATACAATTAGCCAAAGGCGCGATCGCCTGGTAGCCGATCGCGATCGCCCGATTCCCCCCGTGGTGTACGGCAATTTGCTGCCAAATTCTCAGACAAGGGCGATCGACTCCGCAACATCAGAAACTAATATCATCCAGGGAATTCCAGCAAGTATTGGTCGTGTCGAAGGCTTTGTCAAGATTTGCCGCACCGCGAGCACAGATTTAGGAGAAAATGCGATCGCAGTAGTCCCATACACCGATGCAGGTTGGGCACCGCTGCTATTAGGAGCAACAGCAATTATCGCCGAAGTTGGTGGCCAACTATCTCACGGAGCAATTATCGCTCGCGAGTACAAAATTCCCGCAGTTATGAATATTTCTGAAGCTACAACTCGCTTGCGAGACGGTCAAAAAGTGCGAGTAGACGGGTATCTCGGCACTGTAGAATTGCTCGAATAATTAGGAACAGGCTTTCCGGCCTGTTCCACAAAGAGTTGATTTCTTGTGGAACAGGCCGGAAAGCCTGTTCCTAAAAAGATTATTTAAAATGGTGCAACATCTCAGCAATCTCGTAAACCCGTCCCAACTTTCCTAGGCTGTTAAGAAATTCTGGAGAACATAATTCCCCACATTTCTACCCGCACTCAAACCATCTACGTTAGCACTCATGAAATGAATGCCTCCGTAAATGCGACTCATGCCCGATTCATCGGCCGCTTCGCTGAAGTTTTTATAGGTTCGCAAAGTGTTGACCGTTCTGTCTCCCCGATCGGCAAAGCCGTAATCCGAACCAAATACAGAACTCATAACAGGATCTGCGGCACCGCTAAAGGTACTGTGGCCCGACGTGTACTCAGGGAACGGCGGAGTAGTTAGCAGCGGAGTCCACAGGGGGTCGGCTGTCGTTTCGGGATTGTTGTCTGTGTCAGCTTGGCGGATAGCTGTCACCGGCCGCCATAAATTGTACTGGTACTTGGCATCCCAGCAGCTAATAGCTGCATCGGCCAGAGCAATATTCAGCAGGGCGAACAAGCGGGCGCTATCTTCTAAGGATGTGGCGGTGAGAGTTGCTGTTTCTTCGGCGATTTGGTTCCAGTGACCCGGAGGCGTAAACGTCCCAGCGCCGTTGGCCCAGAATTTGGCGATCGCTGTTTGGTCTGGGGTGCGCGTAAGACTGTCACTTTTGCCGATTTCTTGGACGTAGTTAAGTTCCTCTGCGTACTTGGCGCTGTCAAGGGCGGGCGGGCCGGGCGGGCGGAACTGAGAACCGCTAGTCATCGCAAAGGGAGTAACTTCGGCCCACTGTGGCGCCAGCGCGGCGGCAAGGGCGGGGGGAGTCGGCGCCCAACTGCCAAGGTTGGTTGAGGGGGTGTACTGCACTACTTTCGTGATGCCGTCTGTACTCCGCGAACTGATAATTTGGTCGGCAACTTGCTGCCCCAGAGCAATCCCGTCTTGTTTGGCTTTGCCGTCGGTAATTTTAGCTAAAGACGATGCGTATACTTCGTTGAATGTGGCTGCTTGCGCTGGGTAGAGGTTGACTAAGACGCGGTGGGCGGCCGCTGCGGTGGCTGCTTCTGCTGATGTACCTGCGGGTGGGTCTATTTCCACGAGGTAAGGGGTGTATTTTTTGCTGATCGAGTTAACAGCATCGTAAATGGCTGCGTGAACCATTGCCATGTTGCGGGAGGCGAGGGGAGGCGCGGTGCTGGCTGTCCGCACTGCATTCAGCAGGACTCCGTTCCACTCAATGACAGGGTTTCCCGATAGCTGATTTGTGAATTGGTCGCGGTTGATTGTGTTGCTGTTGACTCCTTGCAATACTGCTAAATACTCGCCCGTAATTTTGTCTTGAATTACTGTGCTGTTGCTGTTGACTCCGGTGCCTTGCTGGATGTTTAAATCTTCAAAGCTGAGGCCGTCTAGCAATCGAATTTTGTCATTGCCGTTGCCCAAGTCGGCGATGTAGTCGGCTGTGGCTAAAGTTGGGCCGCCGCTGCCTTTAGCAATGGCAAATATATCATCGCCTGTGCCGCCGCTCATGGTATCGCTACCTGCGCCCGCGTAGATGAGATCGTTGCCGGAATCGCCACCAATTAGGTCGCTGCCTTTGCCTCCCCAGAGGATGTCGTCGTCTGCACCGCCAACAATCGTATCGTTGCCTAGGTCGCCGCAGATTTTGTCTTTGCCGACATCGCCTCCGAGATAGTCGTCTCCGCTGTTGGCATAAATGATGTCGTTGCCATCCAAGGCGTTAAATGTGTCTGCTTGGGTAGTTCCTTCGAGATAGTCAAAGTTAGAACTAGGGGTCAGGGATGCCATGTTTATTTATTGAATATTTTGATTAAAGCCCGGTTCGTACTGTAAGTAGATGCTTAGGTGTGTTTACCCCTCATTTAATAATATTAAACTTTTTGTCTGGGAAGTAAACACCACAACACAGCTTTATTGAATCTTTAATATTTAACCGGCCTTTTATGAAGTTTTGCGATCTGAATGTGCGTAAAAATACTGTTATTAAAACTGCCTCAAATACTACAACTTTGTTAAAATTTTCCCAAGAAACAGTTTATTTTAATATTTAGAGCAAGATAATTTTTACCAGCATCAAAGGCGCGGATTGTGTAACTGAGTAACTATATATTGATTAAGCACTTCTCAAAGCTGCGATCGGGTCTAGTTTGGCGGCTTGGCGGGCGGGGACAACGCCGAAGAAGAGGCCAACTGCACCGGATACACTGACAGCAAGGGCGATCGCCACGGGTGATATTCCAGCTTGCAAGGGCGTGAAATTACCTACAAGCAAGATACCGCCGACACCTACGCAAGTACCGACTATCCCTCCGGCGGCGGATAAAATTACAGCTTCGACAATAAATTGAAACAAGATATCTTGTTGAGATGCGCCGATCGCCTTTCTGAGCCCAATTTCCTGAGTGCGTTCGCTAACGGACACAAGCATAATGTTCATAATCCCAATGCCACCGACTAATAGGGAAATGCTGGCAACAGCAGTTAACATCAGAGTCAAAGCGCCGGAAATTGCCCCCATTCTTGCCATTAAATCTTTTTGATTTCTGACAGTAAAATCATCTTCGGTAGTAATTTTATGCCGCAATCTCAGCAGGTTTTCCACCTGAAATTGCGCCGCATCCATTTGCGATTCATCTTTAATCGAAATAAATATCGACGTGACAGCCAAACCGTAGGGAGATTTGCGCCCAACTATGCGATTGGCCATTGTGGTGATCGGCACAGTGGCGGAATTATCAAAATTCGTACCAAAAGATGTGCCTTTGGGTGCCAATACTCCAATTACTTTGACGCTGACATTTTTGATCCGCACTTGTTCGCCCAAGGGATTTGTATTGCCAAAAAGTTTCTCGGCTAATTCTGAACCTAGAACTACAACTTGGTTACTTTGCTTAACATCAAGTTCGGTCAAAAACCGCCCTTTTGCCATTTCAAAGCTTCTGACTTCTAGAAATTCGGGAATTGTGCCGAAAATTAGAGACGAAACATTTTTGTTGCTGTAGCGAACTATTTCCGAACTGTTAAGTTCTGCTGAGACGCCTTGAACGGATGGGACTTGAGTTGCGATCGCCTTTGCGTCTGGCAATACGAGAGTTTGAGGCGCACTTGAGATGGTACTTCGCCTAGCGTTGGGAACTCCAGGCCTCACGATTAATACGTTTGTACCCAGGGATTGAACTTGTCCTGCTACAAATTTTTGAGCTCCTTCTCCAATTCCAATCATGGCAATTACTGAGGCGTTGCCGACAATCATGCCAATCATTGTTAAACTGCTGCGAATTTTGTTGGCTAGTAGCGTTTGACCGGCCATTTTGACGCTTTCAATAAAATTCATAATTTGGGAATTGGGAATGGGGAATTGGGCATCGGGCATCGGGAATTGGGAATCGGGCATCGGGCATCGGGCATCGGAAATTAGTAATTGGTAATGGAAACCAACAAATAACTAATGACTACTGACTAATGACTAATGACTTCTTAAGCACTTCTTAATGCCACAATCGGGTCGAGTTTAGCCGCTTGTTTGGCGGGCACGATGCCGAAAAATAAGCCGATACTGCCCGAAACACCGACTGCAAGTGCGATCGCCACTGGGGAAACGCTAGCTTGCAAGGGAGTAAAAGCAGCTACTAAAAGCACGCCGCCGATACCGAATCCAGTGCCGATCGCCCCGCCTGCCGCTGACAAAATCACAGACTCTATCATAAACTGAATCAGGATATCTTGCTGAGAAGCTCCGATCGCCTTTCTCAATCCAATTTCCTTCGTGCGTTCAGTAACCGAAACCAGCATGATATTCATAATCCCGATGCCACCGACAAACAGCGAAATTGCCGCCACGAAAGCCAACATCAACGTCAAAGCACCAGTAATACTGCCCAAAGTATTCATTAAATCTTTCTGGTTGCGAACAGTAAAATCATCTTCTTTAGTAATTTTATGACGCAACCTGAGCAAATTTTCTATTTGAAATTGGGCCGCTTGCATCATACTTTCATCTTTGATAGCAACCGAAATAAATGTTACTTTTGTACCGTAGGGAGACGAGCGACCAACAATTCTGTTAGCCATTGTTGTCAATGGCAAATAAACATTCATATCTTGATTGTCGCCAAAACTTGAGCCTTTCGCCTGCATGACACCAATCACTTGAAAAGTCGAGTTTTTGATGCGAATGTATTGACCAATTGGCTGTGTATTGCCAAACAATTGTTCTGCGGCTTCCGATCCTAAAGCCACCACATTTTCTTGTCTTTCTAAATCTAATTTGTTTAAAAATCGACCTTGGGCAACATCAAAGCTTCTGACTGTCAGAAACTCTGGCGTAGTTCCAACAATAGAAGATGAGACATTTTTGTTGCGGTAGGTAACGAGTTGACTGTCATTGAGAGTTGGTGCGACTTCTTCGACAGAAGGAACTTGAGATGCGATCGCCTCTGCATCTTCCACTACTAAAGTCTGGGGCGGAATCACCGGGCGGCTTTGCGCTTCAGGACTTCCGGGAATAATAAATAGCAAGTTTGAACCCAGAGAGTTAACCTGTCCCTCGATAAATGTTTGAGCTCCTTCCCCGATACCGATCATAGAAATGACAGAAGCATTGCCGATGATAATTCCTAACATCGTCAAGGTGCTGCGAAGCTTGTTTGCCATCAAAGTTGTGACAGCCATTTTGACGCTTTCAACAATATCCATAATTCGATTTTAGATTTTAGATTTTAGATTTTAGATTGGGGATTATTGGATTTTAGATTGGGGATTGGGATTGGGGATTATTCGATTGGGGATTGGGGATTGGGGATTGGGAATTATTGGATTTTCGATTGGGGATTGGGGATTGGGGATTTGGGATTGGGATTATTGGTGTCAAATTAATATTTAAACCTATAATCAATCTCGCTTGTAGTCTAGTTTAGAGCCCCCTAAATCCCCCTTAATAAGGGGAGTAGGGGTTGACTTTGAATACTGTTGTCCCCCCTTCTTAAGAGGGACTTTGACTGCTCTTGTCCCCCCCTTCTTAAGGGGGGTTAGGGGGGATCTCCGGGGAAAGAAAACACCCTAGAGCGATCGAGATAAATAATGCCCCATGCCCCATGCCCCATGCCCCATGCCCTATTTCTGATTCTTGATAATATCCTCCAGCTTTTTACCTTGAGGAAGTTCGGTAAAAACGCGATCGCCCACTTTTGCACCCTCTAAAATCTGAATCTTGTTGCCAATAGTCGATCCAACCGTAACAGGCTTAAACTTCGGCTGTTGTTTCTCATCAGGAACCAGCACACCCGTTTGACCTTTATTAGTGACAATTGCCACCGTCGGCACAACTAAAGCATTGCTCAGCTTTTGACCAACAAATCTCAAATCTACATTCATCCCCGATTGCAGCGAATCTTTGCCCGTATCAATGGCAACTCGCACTTGAAATAGCGTTACATCCCGTTCCTTAACAGCTTCCGGTGCAATTAATTTAACGCGACCTTTAAACACTTTATCGGGATAAGCATCCGCCACTATTTCAACTACTTGACCCGGTTTAATTTGACTGATATCAGCCTCCGGGACTTTCGCCAAAACCTCCACATCTCTAGCTAGAGCGACAATCGATGTCGAAGTTGCCGAAGTAGCTTCCGATGCCGAAGTTGCCGGAGTTACAAAAGCTCCTTGGATGGCATATCTTTGGGTAATAATTCCAGCAAAAGGAGCGCGAACTTTCGTATCTTCTAACTGCACTTCTTGAAAGCGAACTTGAGCTTGAGCTTCCGCTAATTCAGCTTGAGCTTGAGCTATTTCTTCCGGGCGAGAACCGTTTTCTTGTGCGGCCAATTGACTTTTTGCTTCAGCCACTGCTGCTTCGGCTTTGGCGATTTCTTCTGGACGGTTGCCGTTTTCTACTTGCGCTAATTTGCTTTTAGCTTCGGCAACTTCTGCTTCAGCTTGGGCAATTTCTTCCGATCGCGTGCCGTTTTGCAATTGGTTCAATGCTTGCTGCTCGACTTGGACAGCAGCTTGCAGTTGCTTAATTTGGGACTCCCGACTTTCTTGTAGTTGTTGCAGGCGTCTTTGAGATTCTATTAATTTAGCTTGGGCAGTGCGATTTTCTTTAATTAATTCATCAAGTTTATCTTTAGCAAGAGCACCTTCTTCCACTAACGGCCGATTGCGTTCCACCCGTTGAGCAGTTAGTTCCGCTTGGGCTTTACTCGAGTCAATTTGCGTTTGTGCTTGGGCAATTTCTTGTTTGACACTGCCGGTTTGAGCATCTGCTAAACGAGCTTGAGCTTGGGCTAAACGAGCTCGCGCTTGGCTGACTTCTTCAACGCGGCTGCCGGCTCGCAGTCGCTGCAAGCCTGCTTGAGTCTGCTGCAAGCGGGCTCTGGCTCCTGCCACTTCTTCCACGCGGCTGCCGGCTTGGACTTGCGCGAGACTGGCTTCGGCTTGCTCTAAGCGCGCTCGGGCGCTGGCGATGTCTTCCGATCGATTCCCGGCTTCAATTTTGGCGAGTTTTGCTCGCACGCTGGCTTCGCGGGCTTTAGCTTGAGCTAGTTGAGCTTCTACATCGCGGCTTTCCATGCGGGCGACGATTTGTCCTGCTTCGACTTTATCGCCCTGTTCGACAAATAATTCTGCTATGCGCCCGGAGCCTTTGGGGCTGAGATTCACGCGCTGTACGGGCTGCACGGTGCCGCTCGACGTGATCCGCACCGTGAGGTTTTGCGCTTCCACGGGCACTGTCATAGTAGCGATCGCATCTACTTTCGGCTGCGATCGACTTTTTGCTATATATATTGTGGTCGGTACAGCTAGCAACCCGGCTGCAACCAACCCAATCGCCCACCGCTGCGGTTTGCGCGCGGGTTTCTTCGGAGACTGCTTTTGGGCGGTTTTTTTATCTGCAATTTTGGTCTCTGCGGCCTTGGTGTCTACAATCTGAGTATCTTCCACCTTGACCTGAGCAGTTTCCTTTTTAGGGCTAACGATCATACCGACTCACCTAATTTAATCTCAGGATTACCTTTAAAGGTAAAATTTTTGCTGATGCTTGGCATCGTCTTTCAGACTCATCCGATCGGGTGATTTATAAAAAGTTCCCCAACCCGCACCTGTAAACAATTATAGCTAATCTTTGCAATTTATTAAAAAATGTTAAGTTTTTTCAGCCAAAAGAGGTGGATCTAAACAAAATCGCTCCCGGCTGCTGGCAAATAAAAATATATTTTAATAAATAATATCATTTTTGGGAGATCGGGGCGTGATCCTCAGCAGCAACAAAGGCCGATCGGGCAGCGGGCGATCGACTAAACTCGGTCATTGCGGACTCGCGAGCCCATAGCTGCGGGATCTGCCAGTGCGAATCTCGCAACGAGACAGTATGGACACACTTATTCTCATAAACCCGGTTTCACAGGTAGCGGTGCGTAAATTATGAATACATATTCGCCCTGTGCCCACAACAGGTTAAAATATTTTTCAAATCCGTTAAAAATGGAAAATCAAAACAATGAATCGCCCTCAAAGTGTTACAGTTTTGGCAATCTTGCAGCTAATTAGCGGCATTTTTAGTCTGCTTGACGGCTTGTTCATCTTACTTTTTGCCGGGATTTTTGGCGGCATCGGTGCGGCTGTCGGCGGGGCAAAAGTTGGCACTGTAATCGGGGGCTTCATTGCAATTTTTGCTGGAATTAGTTTTATTTTAGGCCTCCTCTCTTTACTCTTAACTTGGGGTTTGTTTCAACTCAAAAAATGGGCTTGGACGGGAACGTTAATTGTCCACATCATCGCTACCCTCGCGCAAATTGCCAAAATGTTGGGCAGCGGCGGTACAGCAGTCAATTTTTTAACTCTGGGTTTTGCAGTGGCTAGCATTTACTACCTGCAGCGGCCGGATGTTAAACAAGCATTTCGTGTCTGATTTCCTTTTCATTAACGGTACTGAATTCTCGGATCTAAAAAAGCATAGGAAATATCAACCGCCAGATTAATCAGTACAAAAGTTACAGCCACAAAGATTACTCCTCCTTGGACAATTGGGTAATCCCGCGTCAGAATACCGGTGTAAATCCAAGAACCAATTCCCGGCCACGAGAAAATCGTTTCAGTCAGAATAGCGCCCCCTAAAAGAGTGCCGAACTGCAAACCGATAGTTGTGACGATCGGCAAAAAGGCATTTTTCAAAGCGTGTTTCAAAATCACCCAATATTCCGGCAATCCCTTCGCCCTCGCAGTGCGGATGTAATCTTGAGAAAGCACTTCCAGCATCGCAGAACGAGTGATGCGAGCTATAATAGCCAGAGGAATAGTTCCTAAAGTCAAAGCTGGAAGGATTAAATGGGCGATCGCATCCCGCAAAGCCGCCAAATCCCACCTCAGCAACGCATCCAAAACATAAACACCCGTAATCGACTTAAAACCAAACCCCAAATCTACACTAATTCGCCCGCTAGGAGGCAGCCATTTCAGATAAACAGCAAACAAATAAATCAACATCAATCCCAACCAATAAACCGGCAAAGATACGCCAATTAACGAACCACTCATCGCGAGATTGTCCAGCCAGCTATTTTTCCGAACAGCAGCCAAAATCCCCGCCGGAATTCCGATAACAAGTGCCACCAACATCGCCACCACAGACAGTTCAAAAGTAGCAGGCCAGCGACTTGTAATTTCATCAATTATGGGGATACCGCTAATAATGCTATTTCCCAAATCCAAGCGCAGCAAACTCCCTAAAAAAGCCAAATATTGCAAAGGTAAAGGGTGATTCAGACCTAATTTGGATCTCAAGATTTCTACCTGTTCGGGAGTTCCCCGTTCTCCCAAAAGCACTGTAGCTGGGTCTCCTGGTATCAAATGCAAAAATATAAATACTAGCAGAGTGATTCCGAAAAGGACGGGCAATAGTCCCAGCAAACGTTTTACAATATAATTAATCATGTTTTTAATATAGATTCTAGCGTCTCGGATTTTGCGGCTTTTTCACATATTATTATATGATTGGTAGGGGGTTTTTTATGAGCAATATTTGGCATGACTAAAAATATAGATAAACCCGCCCTTTTTTAGGGAACCACGAAGTGAAGAGGGCGGGTTTTTGAGATTGTCGGTATTAGGGCTATATTGTTGGTAAAACCCGCCCCTACACAATTAGATACAAGGAAAACCCGCCGTTTTCAAGACTTACTAACATCCTCAAAAGACTCAGACCCCAAAGGACTCGGAATCCAACCTTGAATATTCTTGCGTTTCCCTAAAAGCGGCTGCGAATGTACGATCGGCAAACGCACAGCTTCCCCATGCAAAATCTCGCTAACTTCCGCATAAATTTTCGCCCTAGCTGCTTTATCGCCACTCGCCCTCCCCCGATCCAAAAGTTCCAGAACTTTCGGATTTTTCCAATTTCCCAAATCCGCCGTCGAACCCGGCCCGAAGTGAGGATAATAAAAATTGTCGGGATCGCCATAATCTCCTGTCCAACCCAACATAAAAGCTTGAAAGCCGGGAGGTTTGAGCCGATCGGCTAAATAAGCAGACCAATCCTTTGTCAGCAATTTTACCCGAATCCCGATCGCGCTCAAATCCGCCGCCAAAGCCTCAGCGATCGGCTTCGGCGTGGGAAAATAGGGACGACTGACGGGCATATACCACAAATCCAAATCAAAACCGTTCGGATAACCGGCTTTCGCCAGCATTGCTTTAGCTTGCTGCGGGTTAAATTCATAATCTTTAACTTGATCAGACGCCGCCCAATTTAGCGCAGGCGGGATAAATTGCGAATCATGTTTTCCGAGTTCTCCCCAGAAAGCTTGGACTATTGCTGGCTTGTTAATTGTTTGGGCGATCGCCCGCCTGACTTCCGGTTTTGACAAAGGTTCGTAACTCGGATTTAATGCTAAATAACCGACATTAAAAGAAGGTCGCACAACAGCTTCTAAATTAGGATCTCCTTGAACTTCTTGCAGTTGATCCGGCGTTAAATCCACAGTAAAATCAAGTTGTCCAGCTCGTAACTGAGCCAGTCTCGCCGCCGGATCGTCAACAAAACGAATTACCAATTGATTGACTTTTGGCGTGCCAGTTTTCCAATAATTCGGATTTTTCTCCAAAACAATGCGATCGCCCGATCGCCATTCCTGAAACACAAAAGGCCCCGTACCCACCGCCAGCGACCCCGGAGTGCCGTACTTAGCACCCGCTTTTTTCACCGCCGCCGGACTCGCCATCCCGAAATAACCCGACCCAATCGCCGACGGAAAAGCAGCAAAAGGTCGATTCAAAACAAATTTAATTGTAGACTTATCAACAACCGCCACATCTTTTACTAAAGAATCTTTTTCTCCCTTAAACCCGCCAAATAAATTTTTCCAAATCGGATAAGTCTTGCCCGCTTCTCGAAAACCGTTAGGATTTTTCGCATCCCACCAGCGCTCCACATTAAACTTAACAGCTTCCGCATCAAAATCCGTACCGTCGTGAAACTTTACCCCAGAACGCAACTTAAAAGTCCAAGTTTTACCATCTTTAGAACTTGACCATTCAGTAGCGAGACTCGGCTCAAGTTCCACAGTTCCCGGTTTGAAATCAGTCAAGCGATTGTAAATTTGGTCGATAACAATCACCGAATTGCCATCAGTAATATTTCCCGGTTCCAGATTTATCGGCGGCCCGCCTGCACCGTAAACTAAAGCCCCAGCCGGAACCGCAGCAGGAGTTGTCGGAGTTGGAGAATTATTGCTAACCGTGTTTGAAGGAGTGCCGCAATTTGATAAAATTACAGCCATCCCAAAAACTAGACCTAATAAAAATAAACGCCAGGGTTTTAACAATCTCATTTCAATAGCTCCCGTTTAATAGAAAATTATACTCATGTAATAATAAAATGGTAATTCTCCCCGGCTCTTCCCTCTGCGAACTCTGCGCGCTCTGCGGTTAATTTAATAAATTCTATCAGGACTTACGCAACTGTCACAAGCACTAGCGGCTAAGCCACACCATCCGCCCAAAAACAAGACCCTAAACATAGTTAGGGATAGAACAGGCCAACTCCAGTTCTATCCTAACTATTTCTGAACCTGTCAAGCAGCTTTTTCTCCAAAAAACTTTAGGCGTTGCAACCACTTCTGCCAGTATTCCAGCAATTGTTCGCGTTCCAACACAAATATTTCCGCATCTTCATAGGGAAGAGCCACAACAATCAAAGCATTAACAATTTTATTACCAAACAGACTTTCACCATAGCATCGATTAATAGCCCCACCATAAGCAACTAACTGTAAAGGCTTGTCGTAGAGTTTTTCTACTCGCAGTTTAGGTTCTTCAGCAGTCGTCCACTCAATAGTGCATGGAACACCTTGATAACGGGCAACTAAATCAACTTTCCCGGCGTATCCTTCCACATAATTTGGCACAACAGTCTCGACCAACTGGACATCGCTAAGTTTCTCCAGTACAGGCTGAACGCTATAACAATAGGGCTGAATTAGGCTGGAAGCGGGAGATAACCCTTGCAAATAATCCTTAACCCACTGATGCAATAGTTCTCCCCGGCGACGGCTGGTTACAGCAATGCGATTTGCTTCTGTGTTCCCTACTTTCTTGCGCCAATTAGAAAGAGCAGCTACAGACTCAAGCGGCTGTGTAGCCTTAAGTATCGTGGTAACTGCTGGTAGCAGAATCCCATTTTCATCTTGGTAGTCAAACCGTCCATTAGCGCTGGTTCTTTTCATGATCAGAATATCCCAAAAATTGCTATATTCAATTTCGCAATTTAGCTTTGGAGATATCTCTCACGGTGAGGCTGACTTAGACTGACTTAGGCTGACATATCTACAATCTTCAGTTTCAGCCTGCTATTGAATAGCATTTTTGCTCCAGAATAAGTAATATAAGAGCAGCCCTAACTGTGATTTAAGGCTAGATAGAAGATACTGAATTCGCTTTCAGGTAATAGAGAGGCTAGTCCATGTCAATGCCGCGTGACTTTTTAATTGAGATGGCTCGTAAGTATGCGCTTTCGCCAGAGCAAGAGGATGCTTTTGTAATCTGGTTTAGCAGTAACAAGACAGAGTTGGAGATAGCAACAGAACTCCATATCAGCAACAGTGCGCTTACCACTCGCATGAGCCACGTTTACAAAAAGTTCAGTATCAACGGTAAAGGCCCTGGTAAATATGGTCGCTTGCTCAATTTTCTGACTGCTGAATATCGTAAATGCAAGGCTTCGGACTCTCCAACTTCTAATCTGTCAGAGGATGAGTTAAATGACTTGGTGCAAGAGGTGCGCCAGAATTGCCGCGAGATGATTCAAGACCAATGCGGTACAATGCGATTACTCACCATGTCACAACCCATTGACGTAAGTGACCTCTACACCAACGTCAATATTCTGGAAAAAATTACCAGTCATCGGCGGCGCGAAATTGATGAACTGTTGCAAGACTGTAACCCAAAAAACTTCGATCGCTTCGGACTTGGCAGAGTAACTGATAAACGAATACTAGGACTAGAAGCGGTTGACAAATACTCAAAATTGATTGTGCTGGGTAAGCCAGGGTCAGGAAAAACCACATTTTTAAAATATTTAGCAATCCAGTGCGATCGAGGTAAATTTCAAGCTCATCGCCTTCCTATTTTTCTCACGCTCAAGCAGTTTGCAGAAACTGAAGGAAAACCTAGCTTACTGGAATACATCACCCAGATGTTTTCTGATTGTGATGTTTCTGCTGACCAAATAGCTGTCCTTTTCAAGCACGGTAAGGCACTGGTTTTACTCGATGGTTTAGATGAAGTAAAAGATGAGGATAACAACCGTGTTATCAAGCAAGTTCGCGATTTTTCTGACAAGTTTCGCACGAATCACTTTGTAATGACTTGTCGGATTGCAGCAAAAAATTATACTTTTGATAAGTTTACAGAGGTTGAAGTCGCAGATTTTGATGACAAGCAGATAGCCACCTTTGCCCGAAAATGGTTTCAAGCTAAGGAAGAAGGGAAATCAGAGGAATTTATTCAACAGCTTAGGGAAAACAACCGGATTCGAGAACTGGCAACAAATCCGTTACTGCTAACGCTGTTATGTTTGGTGTTTGAAGGCTCAGCCAAATTTCCCGGCTTACGTTCAGAACTTTATGAAGAAGGAGTAGATATTCTGCTGAGAAGATGGGATGAAACGCGAAAGATTGAGCGAGAGCAGGTTTATAAAAATCTCTCATTGCAGCATAAGAAAGATTTACTCAGTCAAATTGCTCTAACGACATTTCAGCAGGGAGACTATTTCTTTAAACAGAAACAACTAGAACAGTATATTTTTGATTACATCCGCAATCGCCCGGATTCTCAAAACGACCTAGAGGCGTTGCAGCTAGATAGTGAAGCGGTGCTAAAATCAATTGAGGCGCAGCATGGATTATTAGTGGAACGGGCGCAGAAAATATACTCTTTTTCTCATTTGACATTTCAAGAGTATTTCACGGCTATAGAAATTGTTAAAAATTCGGAAACATCAGCTTTGGACAGTTTGGCAAGTCACATTCTTGCTTCAGGTTGGCGGGAGGTCTTTTTACTTGTGGCTGAACAGTTGCCAAGTGCCGATAAACTCTTACAGTTGATAAAACAAGAAATTGATGGTCTCATAGCCGAAGATATGCAATTGCAGGAGTTATTAAACTGGGTTAGCCAGAAATCAAGTGCAATTTCTGTAAGTCACAAACTGTATGCTGTTAGAACATTTTATTTTGAAATAGCCCTGTTAATTGATCATGCTTTGTTTAGTGAGTTGGACTGTGATGACTTTTTTTTTCCGACTCGTAATGAGGCTGATGCTTATGCTCTTTGTCATTCCATTGACATCTGTTTTAAGCATGAGCTTTCATACTTTAGAAATGCCGATATCAATCCACAAGATCGTAAGCTTGCTCCTGTTCTAGAGATTTATTGTACTCTGCCTCGTCTCCTTTTTGATACTCGATATTTAGCTACGGTTGAAAAGGAGACAGGACCTTTTAAAACTATAGAATATGATTCCCTATATTTCACTATTCCCAGAGACATAGCTCTTGTAATAGATTGCTGTATTCATCCTGACACAAAAGGATTACAGGCAGCACTAAGTCAACTCAATAATAGACTACCATCTGAAAATAAGAACAGCATTAATCAAGAATGGGAATATGAAGAATTAGAACGAGTAATGGAATGGTGGAATGAACACGGTCAAGTCTGGTTCGAGGACTTAAAGCTTGCGATAGTTGAGCACTGTAATATAGGTAATGATTGGCAGTTTAATTCTGAGCAATATGAGGTGTTGCATCAGTATCACGAAGCTCATCTATTTCTGATGGAATGTTTCAATAGTGCTTCTGTTAATACAAGTCATGAAGTGCGTGAGGAAATTAAGGAGACGTTGTTGTTACCAATAGCTGAGATTCCAAACAGGAATAACAACAACTGAAGTGCTATATTTTGCGGGTATTAGTGACCAATAGTTGTGAACCTAGAAAATTTAACTATTTAGTTTAACAACTCAAACGTCCTTCCCTAGGTATCTCTTTGGTCTGATCTTATTGGCGCGATCGTATGTGACAGTTGCGTAAGCCCTGGCTATATTAAAACCAAACACAATCTAAATATATTCTTCACTTGTCCCCTATTGACAGATCATAAAAAATTGTCCGCTCTCAAGAAAGCCCCGTGAATGACGTACCAAAAGCCCAAGCAATGACTGATGCAGAAGTGGAAGCACTGTTAGATAGCACCGGCGATTTATTGAAGCTATAAAATATGGAACACGCCGATGATATCATGTTGGAAGTGGCGGGAATTTGCGATCGCGATCGAGTCACACTCGGCGTCGTCCATACCCGCAATTCCAAAAAACCCCTGAGCACGAACGTCCAAATTACCGATCGCACATTCATTCGAGGGCTAAATCTCAACCCACACCTTTACATTAGGCGACGCAACCAGCATAAAAGTCAAGGTTTGAACCCAGCTAGAGGGGTCATTCGATTTGAGATTTGAGATTTGAGATTTGAGATTTACTCCATGAATTTGGGAGCTTGAACTTTCGTCTAAAATTTTCATTTCTCCACGACATCGGGGGTTTGTATCCGTTTTTGGGCGGGTCACAAATGCCAAAGCGATAGATTAATTCGATTGTTTGAAATACGATCTACCTATGGAGCAGAAACATTCCTTTCCCCACCCAAAATATTTTTGAATATCTGCATATAACAACCCGATTCGGGATTCGCAAACATCAATATTTCTCTCTTCTCTCTTTCTCTGCGCCCTCTGCGCCCTCTGCGGTTTGTTAAAAAAAATCTACTTTACTTCAAGCAATACGATGGCTATAGGCGATCGCACCCACCCTACAAATCAAAACTCTCTTCACCAATACTTCCCAGTTCCCCGCTACCCAGAAACTCTTCCTCCTCTACTTCCTCACTCCCAGACTCGAAACTTTCCACCACAAAAGGCAAACCAGCCGCCATCAAACCCCGTTGAACCAGTTCCGGCGTTTCCTCAAACAAAACAAATAGCGGATGAACAGCCTCAGCTTCATCGCTGTAAATATGTCTGTAGCGCTGCGGCATCACCCATTCGTAACCTTTATCCAGCCAAACCTGAGACTGCCGCCAGCGGCCGAGCAACTCAGAAAACTCTTCGCCCGGACGATGAATGAAAATCAAAATTTCCACTCCAATTTTAACTTTCCATTCAGGATCGCACATCAAAATCGCCAAATCGCAGGGCAAACAAACTGCCTGTCCGGGCGATATGCTAGTGCCGCTGCTTCCCGCATAAGAAACCCCGTCCCGCAAGCGCGCAATTGGCAAAGGAATTGTGATTAAACTCTCATGGGCGCGGCGGATACTCGGAATCATTTCCATGTAAACCCGATATTTTTTCAGCAGGGCGATCGCTGCGGAAGATTCGCTGTACTCTGCTAGTAAAGTCTCGTAATGTGATTGTTTAACAGACATTTTCAAACCAAAGAATAAGTAATTACTAATTTGCTAATTGCTAATCGATCGCTTCTAGTTACTAGGAAGACCCCATTTGTGACAACTTAAGCTCAAGTTCCCCCCTTCGGAGAACTTGAGCTTGCCTCCAGGCCTTGCTGTGTAACCCGAACAGCGATTGAAGCATTTATGGCTATGGGCTACAAATGTCGGGAGAATGCTTACAGGCAATACCTCAGCCGCTTGAATTGCCTTCCTTTACTTACCCCTATGCGGGACATTAATTTGTCTAGATGTCTTGCTAGCCGATAGATGCGACCGATATCGTTTTTTCCTATTTCGATAAAACCACTGCCGTCAAAACCAGTAAGGAAAGTTCTAACGCCAGGATCTAAGGCTATAACCAAATCGCTATCAATCGGCTTGATTTTTGGTACATCAATTGCATAGCAGATAAACCATTGCCTGTTAATCAAGCTGAGTGTTGGTTCCTGTTGCATTACCTCGATGATAGGTTCCGAGGCTTTAAAGGTTAGCCCTTTAGTAGAAGTTGGATAAAAAGTCCCCAATTTCCAATTAGACGTTTGAAACCTGATAGTCTCAGATGTATCGAAAAGGCTTCTGAATTTTGCCGTTCATGATTGTCTTTTTAGCTGCCTTATGCGCTTCAAAAGCTTGAAACACTGCCATTTGTCGCGGATTGTAAGGTTGCTCGGAAACCCAGTTGGGAGCCGAATCCATTACCTTTTTTCTTAAGTCATACTTACCAATTCTTTCGTCTTTAAGGATAGCAATTGCTTGGTTGTAACACCATCTACTTGCTGCAATCCAAGTCCTCCATTTGGCTGCTAGCTTGGCTTCCGGGTAAACTCGAATCTTCTTTGATAGCAGATTTGTATTTTCGCAAGCCGTAGAGTCGGCAACTAAAGACGTGGATGATGGCAAGGATATCTTCAACCATTTCTCGTTCTGGAGACAGCTCGTTTCTGCCCAGAACCATGAGTTGGCAATTGTTTTGCTCGCAGATCCATTTGATGAGATCGCCGCCAAACCGGCACAGTCTGTCTTGGTGTCCCACCACAACTGTTGAGATATCTCCTGACATGACTTGTCCCAGAAGGGCAAGCAGCGCTTTTCTTTTGAAACTGAGTCCGCCTCCGATGTCTTTGAAGACTTTAGCTTGCGGGTAGAGACTTTGGAGGTAGCTGACTTGCCTGTCAAGGTCTTCTCGTTGTTTGTAGCTGCTGACTCTGGCGTAGATGGCTGTAATTCGGTCGTGTCCGGTTCCGAGAACGCTGTCGATGTCGTAGCGTCGCTGGTTGGAGGGGGTTCTGATTGCTGATATTTTGTCGGCAAGCTCCCAGTTTCTAAGGGTTTTGTCTGAGACTTGCAGGATTTTGCAAGCTTCTCGCGGTGTGACATATCTGGTCATCGCTAGGTGGTATTTTTGTTCTCAATACATAATATAAGGTTTTACAAGGATTTACAAAGAATTTCTAAGAAATCGTTTACTTTGCGACGGCAGCAACCCGCCTAGGGTCTATCTCCAAAAGCGTACTAGGATACGACAAGCGAGTTCGGGCGTGCCCCGCCCTACTGGATTGACTGAACCGAATTAGGGATTTTCTGGTATTGAGAATGCGTTGACTCTCTAGCTGTGTTTTACAAGGTTTTCGCTACCCTTCTTTGTGCTTTTAAAGAGCTTTCAGGTTCGAGGGTGCCGACTAAAAGTCGCTTCACAACCGCCCACCTTGGGGATTTCAACCATCTCTATTTTAATCCAAAGCCGTGCTAGAAGCACGGGGTTTTAGACCCATTTTTTCGATAAAATGACGTGGGGATGCCAAGATTAAAAATATAGCAGAGCTAAAGCTCAAACTAGGGCCCCGATCGCTCGAACTTCACCCCTAACTCTGCGAAATAACCCAAAGGCGGTAGCATAGTTTGGGAAACGGCATCAACTGAAGATGAACTTAGCGCCAGCAACAGTCCTGCAACAGGGCAAATACAAAATTAACGCGACTTTAGGGATAGGAGGGTTCGGCATCACTTACCGAGCTATCCACACCCATTTAAACCAAACCGTCGTACTCAAAACCCTCAACGAAAGTCTGCGCCAACACCCAGCATCTGCCCAATTTCAGCAGCAGTTTATTGCCGAAGCCCAACGCCTGTCGCGGTGTCAGCATTCCAACATTGTCAGAGTAATCGACTTTTTTGAAGAAGCCGGACAGTCTTTTATCGCAATGGACTACATTCCCGGCCAAACTCTTGCCCAAATAGTCGAAACCGATCGGCCGCTGCCAGAAGCCCAGGCCCTGCACTATATTCGGCAGATAGCCTCAGCCGTAAGTACAGTTCACCACAGCGGATTGCTGCACGGAGATATCAAGCCAGAAAATATTATCCGGCGAGCCGATTCTCACGTAGTAATGTTAATAGATTTCGGAATTCCCCGCGGCTTTACCGCCGATACCAAACAAACCCACACTAACTTGCTCTCCCCCGGGTACGCGCCGATCGAACAATACCTCTATGACGGTAAATGTACACCGGCCACTGACATCTACGCGATCGCAGCCACCCTCTACTACTTACTCTCCGGCGTGGCGCCCGTAGCAGCACCCCTGCGCGATCGTATTCCCCTGACTGAGTTGCGGCAATTTCAGCCCAACCTCAGCCCGGGAATCGAGCGAGCCATCCTTCAGGGACTCGAAATCGACCCCCACAACCGCCCTCAGACAGTGGAAAATTGGCTCACCATGCTGCAAGAAACAGAGCGAGTATCAGTAAAAAGAAAAGGCAAGCAAAGTCTAAGATTGCCCGCACCTCCCCCGCCGCAGTTGACTTTTGTGGCGTTTGTCGTAACGGCTGCAATTGCAGGCTGGATGGGTTTTGACCTAGCATCGCACTACAACACCACCAGTCTCAGCAATCGGCCCAAAATTGAGTCCTTCCCCTCTCTCGAAGATTTGCTCAAATCCCGCGATTTGTCAGGGCCGATGTTCGGGCAGCCGTCTGTCGAAAGCAGCCCTCTGTACCCCATCGAACTCAACAAGCGTCCCAAACCCCCCAAAGACAGCAGCAACATTCCCGAACAGATCGAGCCCTCAGAAACTAGCGCCGAACCTTCTGAGTCCCCAAACCAGGAAACTCCCGCCCCAGAGCCCGCAGCGGAACCGGAGCCATCCCCGACGCCCGAACCCGCAGAGGAGCCTTCTGAGTCCCCCATTCCAGAGCCTCAAACCGAAATCGAGCCAGCACCCCAACCAGAAGCTGCACCAGTACCCGAAGTTGCGCCCCTGCCTGCAGAACCGCCCGCCGCACCCGCCTCGCCTGCCCCTGAGAGTGCTAGCGCTGAAACCCTGCCGCCGTCGGCATCCCCGTCGCCAGTAATAGCGTCGCCGATCGACCGATCGCCTGAGCCTGCGATACCAAGCCGCAGTGGCAACAATTCAGATAGTTCGATCGCACCTGATTCACCACCCCCTGTGGCAGAACCCACAGTGCCTTTTCCCGAACCTGCGACAAATTAGTATGGTTTTTGTTGGTTAAAAGTGCGGACAAATACTTGGTTTTATGACTCAGCAAATATCTGCTCAGTAGTTGAGATAATAAAGCCAAACCTAGCCAACGACTATCTTCCAAAAACTTCCGTCGAATCTGGAAATCCCAACAGTCGCCGTCTGAGTTTAGGGAATATTTCCTATTCCCTCTGCAATCCAAATGCCCGCAAAAAAATGCAGGACTGTTTCCTATTTTGATTTAAATTATGTTAGAATATGTGCGCGGCGCTGAGGTGGTGTGAGGTCGCGTATTAATGCTGCCAAGCTGCCAACATTTTGGTACAAAGCAACCCCAACCTCGAATTTGAGCCAGTCTAAGCGACCCTTTTGGGCTACGCCGTGGCGCGTTAGACTGTTCTAAATCTCAAGAATCCCATCTCCGACACTCGGGGTGGGAGTGTCAATTCCCCCAAAATTCCTTCCTTTGGGAGCAAGCATCATCGGGGACAAGCAAGTTATAATTTGTTGCGGAAGCGCACAGAGACTTTTTATGAGTAAACCCCCAGTTCATGCTTTTTTTGTAGGCAGAGCACTTGCCGAAGCACTGTACGAGCAATTAGAAAGCGCAGCAACCAACGCTTTCTCTGAACTCGGCAAATTTGACGCCGAACAAAGAGAACGCCTGCGGCAGTTCACCGATCGAGTTGTGGAACGGGCAAATCGTGCTTCGGATGAGGCGATGCAGACCAGAACTGGCACTGCAAGCACCACAACTATTCAAGACATCCATCCCGCTGATTTGCAAGCGACTATTGACGAGCTGCGCGCCGAAGTGGCTCTGGTGCGATCGGAATTACAGCGTTACCGCAGCAGTTTGCCCTAGCGATCGACTCGACCACAACTATTATTTACTACGTGAGCGCATTGCTTTGCGCTCCTGCGCTCCTACTTTCAATCAAAGCAACAACATAAAATAAGCAATTTGGGAACCCAAGTGTCTGCTCTCCTTGATGACTCTGTTAATCGCCAGCGCTCCCCCAAGCACACTGGCGAAGCCGATGAGCAAAAAACTGCTAGTAAATCCTACAAAAGTAAAGCTTATCGCTGGAATCGCGAAAAATACTCCCGAAAGCGGCGCTTCTTCGACATTTGGGCCTTTGTCTTGCTCTGGCTGGCTTCCCTCTGGGTCGACAGCAAAAATTGGAGCTACTGGGGAGGCGTGACTGAAGAAAAGAAAGTTGCCAGACGCCGCTTTCAAGCTATCTGGGTTCGAGAAACACTCTTGGATTTGGGGCCAACTTTCATTAAAGTGGGGCAGTTATTTTCTACCCGCGCCGATTTGTTCCCGGCAGAGTTTGTCGAGGAACTTTCTAAGCTGCAAGATAAAGTGCCTGCTTTCAGCTACGAGCAGTTAGAGGTAATTGTTGAGCAAGATTTGGGCAAGACAGTTCAAGAACTCTACCGCAGCTTTGACCCGGTGCCCCTGGCCGCTGCCAGTCTGGGTCAGGTACACAAAGCTCAACTGCATTCGGGTCCGGAAGTGGTGGTCAAGGTACAGCGACCGGGACTGCGGAAGCTGTTCGAGATCGATTTGCAAATTCTTAAGGGAATTGCCCGCTACTTTCAAAACCATCCTAAGTGGGGCCGCGGTCGAGATTGGATGGGGATTTATGAGGAATGCTGTCGCATTCTGTGGCTGGAAATTGACTATCTCCATGAAGGCCGCAATGCTGATACTTTTCGCCGTAATTTTAGCAACTGTGACTGGGTGCGGGTGCCGAGGGTTTATTGGCGGTACGCGGCTCCGCGAGTGCTGACTTTGGAATACCTGCCAGGGATTAAAATCAGCCACTACGAAGCTTTGGAAGCGGCCGGTATCGATCGTAAATTAATCGCTCAGTTGGGGGCAAAAGCTTATTTGCGGCAGTTGCTCAACGACGGCTTTTTCCACGCTGACCCACACCCCGGCAACATCGCTGTTAGTGCTGACGGTTGTCTGATTTTCTACGATTTTGGCATGATGGGGCAAATCCAGTCGAACGTCCGCGAAGGACTGATGGAGACGCTCTACGGCATTGCTTCCAAGGATGGACAGCGGATTATGGATTCTCTGATCAATTTGGGAGCTTTGGT
Source organism: Microcoleus sp. D2_18a_B4 (assembly GCF_036702475.1). Lineage (NCBI taxonomy): Bacteria > Bacillati > Cyanobacteriota > Cyanophyceae > Oscillatoriales > Microcoleaceae > Microcoleus > Microcoleus sp. D2_18a_B4. Next base: position 4,820 of record NZ_JAUBTL010000007.1, on the reverse strand, counting down.
GCCTACGGGTGATATGAGTCCGGTGCGCCGCAGCATCCAGTATATGCTGGATAACTTCATGGACAAGCCTTTTGAAAATCAGTCTGTGAGCGCGATTACCGATGACCTTTACGATATTGCTTACGACCAACCTTTTCGCTTCCCAGCTACTTTTACTTTTGTAATGCGAGCTTTTTCCACCATCGAAGGGGTGGGCCGAGGTTTAGATCCCGAGTTCAACTTTATGGAGGTGGCACAACCTTTTGCCATGCAGCTTATGACTAATGGAAATGGCCATGATACAAGTAGCAGCATTTTTAACGAAATCGGCCGTCAGGCGGCTCAGGTGAGTTCGAGTGCTTTGGGTTTGCCCCGCCGGATTGAGGAGACTATTGACAAACTCGAACAGGGAGATTTACGGATTCGCGTCCGTTCTGCCGAAACAGAGCGATTGATCCGCCGCATGACCAGCGTTCAAATGGGCACGAATTATGCTTTGCTGATGAGTGCTTTTACTTTGTCGGCGACAATTTTGTTTGTCAGCAATCAAGTCTGGCCGGCTGTCGCTGTTGCCGTGCTGGCGGCGGGTGCAGGGTTTGCTCTTATGCGTTTGTTCAAGCGGATCGATCGTTTAGACAGGATGTCATAATTGTCCAATTTGGGATTGGAAATTTCAGGTTTGAGATTTCTCGCCAGCCAAAATTTGACATCGAATGTTAAGTTTTGGCTGCAATACCACAGATTGCTAAAATTTACAACCCTTACGCGCTTTGAGGCTAAAAACCCGGTTGCTGCCTAAGTTTTTCGCCAGCCAAACCTCTGATTTTGGGTATAAATCCAGTTTTTTTTGCAGGTGCTGCTGAATTTACTGGATTTACCGAAATTTTAAGACGGGATTACCATCATATCGATCTACAATATGAGGTCAAGGAAGTGCAATTTTTCCAAAACTCGCGATCGCGGGCTGCAGAATTTCAAGTTTGTTCGGGATTTAAGTTTTGGAATAAAAAATCGCACCCCATTAAATCAAGCTTTCAAGTTCGATGAGTCCAATCACCCAATCTATGAAACGCTCTTTCGCAGGTAAGACAGACACAGGGCTAGTTCGTTCCGTAAATCAGGATTCGTACTACATAGACTCTGACGGGCGATTTTTCATAGTGGCCGACGGAATGGGAGGACACGCCGGAGGTCAAGAAGCCAGCCGGATTGCGACTCAGGCGATTCAATCTTATTTGCTCGAACATTGGGAAGGGCCAGAGGATTCTCCGCTGTTGTTGGAAAAGGCTTTTTTAATTGCCAATCAAGCAATTTTGACGGATCAGCTCGACCACCCGGAGCGTGCTGATATGGGAACTACGGCTGTGGTTCTAATGTTTAGGGATGAGGGCCGACCCTGGTGCGCTAATATCGGGGACTCTCGCTTGTACCGACTGCACGGCTCTCGCTTGGAACAGATTACTGAAGACCAGACTTGGGTGGCTCAGGCTGTGAAAAGAAAGGCTCTAACTCCTGACCAGGCTCGAACTCATCCTTGGCGTCACGTTTTGTCCCAGTGTTTGGGCCGCGATGATTTGCGGGAGATAGATATTTTGCCGGTGGACGTGCAGCCTGGGGATCGCTTGCTGCTCTGCAGCGATGGCTTGACTGAAGAACTTTCCGATCCTTTGATAGCTTCGCCTCTGAAGTCGATTCGCGCCTGCGAGGGCGCTGCAAATGCTTTAATTCAAGCAGCTAAGGATAAAGGTGGACGCGATAATATTACTGTGGTGATCGTGACGATCGACCTCAAATAATATTCGATCGCCCGATCGCACCCGACCATCTAAAATCGAAAAATCGAAAAAGTGAACAATCTAAAATCTAAAATCTAAAATCTAAAATCTAAAATTGAATGACCCGCGTTATCGGTTTGATCAGCGGCACGTCGGTGGATGGCATTGATGCTGCTTTGGTGGATGTCGTCGGTTCCCAAACAGACTTGAAAGTGCAATTGGTGGCCGGCAAGACTTTCTCTTATCCTGCTAATTTGCGATCGCAAATTCTCTCGGTTTGCAGTGGCTCAGCTTTGTCAATGGCTGAACTAGCGGAATTAGATGATGCCATCGCCCAAGAATTTGCCACGGCGGCCTTGACAATTCAAGCAGAATATGATAAAGCCGAATTAATCGGCTCTCACGGTCAAACCGTCTACCACCGACCTCCTGGGAAAGCCCAGAAAGACAGCGCCGGTGCGTTAATGGGCTACAGCTTGCAACTGGGGCGGGGCGCGCTAATTGCGGAATTGACAGGAATTACTACGGTGAGTAACTTTCGATCGGCAGACATTGCTGCCGGGGGTCAAGGAGCACCCTTAGTGCCAATAGTTGATGCCTGCCTGCTGGCGGACCCCAACCTCAGCCTCTGCATCCAAAATCTGGGGGGAATTGGCAATGTTACCTATCTTCCGGCTAGGGGAAAAAGGGGAAAAAATGACGAGTCTGAGATTTTCAGTCTTGGGGATGGCATATCCGGCTGGGATACAGGCCCGGCGAATTCCCTGTTAGATTTGGCAGTACAGCACTTCTCAGGCGGCACTAAGACGATCGACGCAGGTGGAGCTTGGGCGGCATCGGGCACTCCCTGTCAAACTTTAGTCGAGGATTGGCTCGCATCAGACTTCTTCCGCCAAGCACCGCCGAAATCAACGGGGCGAGAGCTATTTGGTGTAGACTATTTTGACAGGTGTTTGGTCGAGGCCGAAGGTTACAACCTCAGTCCTGCTGACGTGCTGGCTACTCTGACAGAACTGACTGTTGCCTCGATCGTTCACAGTTACCAAACTTTTTTACCGGCTATGCCCGATCGAGTTTTACTATGCGGGGGCGGCAGCCACAATCTCTACTTAAAACGCCGATTGCAATCTCAATTGCATCCAGTGCAAGTGTTGACTACTTCTGAGGCAGGCTTGAATGTAGATTTTAAAGAGGCGATCGCTTTCGCGGTTTTAGCCGCATGGCGGGTTCGGGGCATTCCCGGCAATCTGCCTCAAGTGACTGGTGCCCGGACATCGGTACTTTTAGGAGAAATTAACTCTTGTTGGCACAGTTGGGCGTGATAGCATAGAGTCTGAGGGACAACGGCTGTGCGTTGTTGCACCAGCATTGTAGCCAGCAGGAAAAGCATAGGAACAGCACTGTGGCTCACACGTTTTTAATGGAATCTGGCCAATGGACGCTCGAAGGAAGCTGGATTGAGCGCAATGGCGTGCCAATTACGGTTAAAGGCAAAACTTTAGTGAGCTGGAACCGAACAGATTGGTTCAGTATGGTGACCAAGCTCGTATTTCCTGGAGGCGATCGCGAAGAGATTATTTTGCAGTACCGAGGACACCTCAACAGCGATGAACGGCAGTATACTTTTGTACTCCAACACAGCGAACTCGCCCGCGTCGAGGGCGAAGGTTGGATTGCTCCCCAGTCGATCGTCCAGCGTTATTGGGTATTGGGAGACGAACGCCAGCGGCGGACGGGTTTTGATACCCTTCACCGGGTTGATGACAACCGCTACTACCAATCTAGCGGCATCATGTCTGGTCATTACTTGACGAGTACAATGGAAGCAACTCTCGAACGTCAGGGGGAATAACTCTTTCTAGAGTCCACATTTGCGAGTTCTAGGGTTTGATGTGAAAATTGAAGGTTTTGCTAGTCGGATGTCGCGCTCAGATGTCCGACTAGCGCCATTGCGGTCAAACCTTATCCGCTGCAACTAAAGACAAATATATTTAATAGTTAAAAATTTTAATGGGTTAAAAAATTAACACTTATTATTAAGAGTTATCCAATTTTCGAGTCGAGGCGCGATAAATTATCTTTGCGATCTCCGGTGGTGTCGATCGACAAACTGCTTACCTCGACTTCCACATTCAGTGAAATCCACAAAGGAATTGTCAAATTTTCCTCACGTCTGTACAGATGCCTTCTACCTTCTACCTTCTGCCTTCGAGTGACGCCCCATCACCCCCAACTCCTTTCCGCTTGAGGGAACAGAGTAAGAGACGGAGGTCGCCGACTGCGACTCTTGGTTATTCAACGCCTGGGTTAGGTTCTAAACCCCAGTGGTGTTTCAGAAAATGGCGGTACATGGTTTCTCGTAGCATCATTTGCTCGTAAAGCTTGACCAAAAACTCCTGAGCTTGTTCACGGCTCATGTCACTTACCTGTGTTTTGAAGGAACACAGGCTAAATTGCTGTTCCAAAGACAATTCTGCTGGTTGGCTCATGACTTTGACTCCTCTGTAAGTAAAGGTGACTTAAAAGTGAACACCTGGATTAACCAGATTTGTAAGTTGTTTCAGCGATCGACCATTGGTTTCGGGATGCCCGATTTCCCATCTGGCTTTAGTCTATATTACAAAAGGTAACAATGATTTGACAAAATTACCATATGTCCTAGGAAATAACTTACTTCTGGATAGAGATGCCGAGATGTCTGCAAAAGTTCCTTCCGCAGGCATATACAAGTGTATCTACTTGTCAAGAGAAAAAAGGCTCAGTACGAACCAAAAGAATTGAAGCCCTTTATACCAAATCCGGCGGAGATTCTCTCCGCGAGGGGGAGAGGGGGAGAGGGGGAGATGAGGAGATGAGGAGAGTGGAAGAGCGGGAGATGAGGAGAGGGGGAGAGGGGGAGAGGGGGAGATGAGGAGATGAGGAGATGAGGAGAGTGGAAGATGGGGAGAGGGGCAGATGGGGAGATTGGGAAAATTTCTATTTCTCTGTTCTGATACTTTTAATCCAGACAATCTCCGACAATCGGCGAAAATCTGAATATAGCACACTCATCAGACAGGTCCCAGA